>NZ_BAAACY010000027.1:0-53674 GCF_039521925.1 Virgibacillus salarius
AGAAATGTATCCGGAGTATTATAAAGGAGTACAAGGACACGAATACAAACTATCGGATGTGCTCTAGCTACGGCAAACAGGAAAGGACCGGGCTGGTTTTTGCCCGGCTTTTCTTATTCGAAATACTTCAACAATTTATCTTTTTTAAAAATTATTACTTTTTTAAAAGGGTTTTAGATTTATATGTAGAATTATGTAATATAAGAGCGCTCAAAAAATTTAAAAAGAGGATTTTTTTATGAGAAAATTATTCGTTGTTTTATTAGGGTTTTTTCTTGTTTTTTCAGCTTCATCCACGACTTTTGCAGAATCAGTACAACAAAATACGTCAAACAATATCACTCCAGCACATCTTGAAATTATTCAAAATACACTTAACACTCCAAATCCTGACGGTACTCCAGCTCAAATCAATATCAACGAATCTCAAGATTCAATTTCTACTCAAGCAACTCTAGGCACGATTACACCAGTTTTTATAAGAGCATCTGATAATTCTACTCAAGTTTATGTATACTTAACTTATGCTGGGAATAAGGCTGCTAATGCTGTAAAGTTCAGTAAAATGGATATCATGCACAGCTCAGTACTTAATCGTACGGTATATAAATCATTTCCAGCAAAAACTTATAATTTTGGCATAGCATCTACTTATCACACTACTTATATCGGCACTGCAAATGTACCAACAAACCAAACAAAAGTAAGAGTCTCAGATTCTGGTCTAATGGTATATGTAACAAGCTCCGGTTGGTTGAGTGCCACGAATATTATTGGACAATGGCCAATTCAATAAAACTTTATACTTATTGATTAAAGAAACTAAGGTACAGATTAGAAGTAACTGTTGGTATAGTTAAAGTACTCTATGCGATTATATGCTATAGAGTAATAATATCGAGATGTTCACTAGAGCATCTCTTATTTCTTTTTTTATTGAGGTGATTACGTGGATCATGATGAGTACAAAGCATATTTGAAGCAGCAATATTCCCATAGGATTCGACCGTTACAATCAGTTAATGACATTATCTCCGCATTTCAAAAAAAATTAGATATTGCCGAAACAGAATTATCAGAATCCGAAGTTATTTTCTTAAAAATGACAATCCTTAACTATATTAATGCACACAAAAACGACCCTATAAAATCTAACTTGGATAACTTAAATTTCATTTCGTATGAAGTAGTAAGAAATGAAAAAAGTGATCATTACTACAATCATATGAGGATTGCATCTGATAATGAAAGAATACTTGTCATTATTGAATCCCAGTTAAATGCAATAACCTCCAATTGCGAAGAACTAAAAGTGGATATGCTTATCGAACGTGGAATCGACACATCTCATGTTAATCAAGAAACACCTGAGTTTTTTGCATATCTAATACTTTTTGATTCTCATAATGAGAATCATTGACTACGACAGAGGATAAAAAGACAACATTTTATAGAACAGTGAAAGAGTTACAGGAAAATTAATTCTCGATTTTAAGAGTCTATTCTCGGATGGCGTCAGGGAAATGTGCTTAGCGTTGTAAATCCGCATTTTCTTGACGCCACCCGTAATACTGCATCAAAATAAGAACAATTATTGCGTAAATTAATTTTACGCTAAATGCCTTGAATAAGTACATAAATTTTAGGCAAAAGGATAAAAATTATTTTTTCGAATTGGAATGTTGTATATAACTCCATCTCAAAAACGAAGGTTTAAACGCCTGGTTTCCTTATAATGTTCAAACTCTTTCGTTAAGATAAGATCCCCGCCATTTTCACTGACCACGATTAAATTATCCTGATCATAAACGATTTCTCTTGGGATTCCGCCATACCACCGAAATGCATCTTCATGTGCTTCCATCACATCCTGGGTAGTGAAAGGTCTGTCTAACCATTTTTTATATTTGTATCTCGAGTTAGACAAAACAAATGCGATAAACCTCAGCTTCACCTCTTGATTGTCAGGTGTTCTTTGTTTTGTATGACCAAAATCAATCTGCATTTGTTCTCCCATTGGCTGGTCAGGAATAGCTTTTTCCGTTTGCTCGTTCATTTTGAGTAATCATTGGATTTAATTTAGAAATCAGTTGAATGCTTTGTTCTTTTGTATAAAGTACCCTACGCAATGCCTTTCAATAATTGAGCTATTGAGGTGCAATTTATATTGATAAAAAATACCGAAGCAACTTCTCTTATTTTTCCTTTCAATATTTGTAAGTGTTTCTAGTCTTTTATGCTGGTTATAATGTGTATAACTCAATTCGATTATAATTTCGAAATAGCATAATAAGGAAGGTGTTTGATACAGTGGTCAGACAAGGAAAATTACTAAAAGTTCAAGACTTACAAAAAAACTACGGAAAGAAAAACAATATAACAAAAGCTTTAAATGGTGTTAGTTTTGATGTTCTTCCTGGAGAATTCTTAGGAATAATGGGACCAAGTGGATCTGGTAAAACTACTTTATTAAACTGTATTGCAACAATAATAAAACCAACATCGGGGCGTGTACTTTTAAATGGTGAAAACATCAGTGCTTTTGACAGTAAGGATTTAGCCGAGTATCGCGGTAGTCGAATTGGATATTTGTTTCAAGACTTTGAATTACTGGATAATCTAACTGGACAAGAAAATATACTATTACCATTATCTATTCATGGGATAGATTTTGCAAAAGCACACACTAAATTAGATGATCTAGCGTTTTTTTTAGAAATTACAGATATTCTTAAAAAATTTCCATCTCAGATGTCTGGAGGACAAAAGCAAAGGGTAGCTGCTGCACGTAGTTTGATTTCTAATCCAGACATTGTTCTTGCAGACGAACCGACTGGAGCATTAGACACACGCTCTGCAAGAACATTAATGAATAAGTTGGAAGGTATTAATAGAAGTAGAGGAAGAACAATTTTAATGGTCAGCCACGATCCTAATGCTGCAAGTTTTTGTTCTAGAATCCTTTTTATTCAAGATGGTGTGATATTTCATGAACTGCGCCGCAAACATGATGAGTCACAAGAGAAATTTTATGAGAGAATTTTGCATTTACTAGCTCAGCTTGGAGGAGGAAGTGCAAATGTTCTCTAGGTTGATTTATCGTAATGCTAAACGAAATCGTAAGGAGAATTTAATCTACTTTGCAACACTTGTAACAGCAGTAGCCTCGTTTTATATCATTCTTTCACTTGGGAGACAAGATGTTATTTTATTCTTAAAGGAGTTTGAAAGTGATGCGATTGATAAACTTTTAGCTCAAATGCCAATTGTGTATCTATTTTCATTATTTTTATTATTTTTCTTAACTTTATTTGCTAATCGGTACCAATTAAATCGAAGGAGTAAAGAGTTTGGGCTCTACCTCATGTTAGGAATGCGCAAGGAACGCCTTATTCTTCAACTTTTAGCCGAGGGGTTTATTACTTCTATTTTGGCACTTATTGGAGGCATTTTGATAGGCGGATTTTTAGCAGAAATAATCAGCTTGACGGTATCTAAATTAGTCGGGCAGGGAATTATCGGTCATCAAATCAGCTTGTCGGTAGGTGCAATTTTCTTTACCATAGTTGGTTTTTTATTCATCCAGTTTATAGCGTTAGCCATTCTTGGGGGAAGATTATTTAATCAAGAGGTACATCAATTACTTTATGAGCAAATGGATAAGAAACAAGATATGGGGCATTTGAAAGGCAACGTTATCAATATATTAGTAGGTTCTATCTTATTAGGCGCTGCATATTGGATTGTTTTATACCGTTTTATGGATTTTGCAGGACTGATTTTGTTCGCGGCATTGGCTCTCGGAAGTTTAGGAACAATCCTTTTTATGAGAGGATTTGCAAAATTACTAGGCTTATTGGCAAGCATGTCCGAGCGTAAATCGACGAAAGGTCTGCACACATTTACATTAAGGCAGTTTCAAGAAAACATAGCAAATCGATCTACTTCTGTTGCGGTAACATCGATTCTCATTATGCTCGCTATCATTTTGCTAACAGATGGTGCTTCGACTATCATGGGGTTAGAAAATGTTTATACTAGAGGTCCCGCGATCTATGATTTTACTGTTAATAGCGATAATCAAAAGGCTGAGCAATTTCTTACGTCAGAAAAAATGGTATCATATGTAGAGGACTTAAATTTTCTTGAAATTGGACAAATGAAATATCAAGATGAACAAGGGGAAGACGACTTGCCTTTATCGTTGGTAGACTGGTCAAAATTAAGAGAGCAACTAATTATGGCTTTGCCAAGCAACTATAGAGAGCAAATTTTATCTGGAGAAATGCAATATTATGATATCAGTTCAGAGAATCCTGAAGCACTTAATCTTTTTGGGGTACTAGAAATCGATGCAACAAAACCCTACCTCATTCCTGAAACATCTTATAATGGGCTTTTAGAGGCGATAGGAGAGACACCACTGAACCTAGATTCAGATGAAATTGCTTTATACTTTAATCCAGATTTTATGCCTATGGATGATGTAGAAAGCATGCCTGTACTAGATCGTATTCTTGAGGATGCTCTAGAAGAAAGGCAAAGTTTAATGAGCATTAATGATCAGGAAGTATTTATACACCCATCAATTCCAATGAGAGGATTAGTAGCAGATCGTTCCGTAGAAATTACCTCAGCATTTATCGTCCCCGATCAAATGTTTGAACAATTACTAGATACGGAAACCTATGTGTCTTATTGGAATTTTTGCATTCCACAAAGGCTGCAAGAACAGCAAGGTTTAATGAAGGCAATGATGGAGGCTAGAGATTTATTACAATCCTCAGGCTTCGAGTTTGAAAGTTATTTACAAAACTTTGGACGGAAACTTTTCTACGTTGTTGCTGGAAGTTATACGACACTATATTTGGGATTCTTATTCTTAATTATTGCCTGTACGGTAATAGCTTTACAATTTTTGACGCAGATGAAGCAGACTGGACAACGCTATGTAACGCTTTCCGTGTTGGGGGCAAAACGTAAGCAAATGAAACAATCGGTGCATAGACAGGTGTTGCTGACTTTTCTGTTACCTATGTCTCTCGCATGCGTCAGTGGAGCGGTTGGCATAAGGGCTATGATTTCATTTGTTATTATTTACTTCGATGATCAAGTGTTACTGTATCCGATTGCCCTTACCTTTGCCTGTCTTGTACTCGGCATTTTTGTGATTTATGGCGTAGCAGTAGCACGTTCAGCAGATCATGAAATTGATAAATTGCGTTGGAAGCCAAATATCGATTAAGGAGAAGTCAAAGGAGGTGCTAAAGTGGCGAGGATTACAATTGTTGAAGATGATTTATTAATGAGAGAAGAGTTAATGGATATATTGCAAAAAGAAGGGTATGAAGCGGTAGCAATGGAAGATTTTCAAGATATAGCACTTCAAATAGCTACTTTGGTACCAGACTTAGTCTTATTAGATATCAATTTACCGGAACAATCAGGATTTGAAATATGCAAAAGTCTAAAATCAAAAGGGATTGGTCCCATATTGATTCTTACATCTAGAGATAAGTTACAAGATGAATTACATGGTTTTCATTTAGGCGCAGATGATTACCTCATAAAACCATGTAATCGAAATAGATTGTTAGCGCGTATTCAGAACTTGCTCAGAAGATTTAAAGAGCAACCAAAGTTAGTAGATGGTGGCAGTTTTTCGCTAGACCCGAATACCTTTACTTTGTATAAGGGATCTCGGTCGTTGTTATTATCAGCTAATGAAGGAAGAATTTTATTGGCTCTAGTGGAGCATAGACCTGAGATTGTATCCAAGTCAACATTAAGTGAACTTTTATGGGGAACGGAGCAATATATAGATGAAAATGCTCTTCAAGTAAATCTGACTCGCTTACGAAAAACACTGCGGCAAATAGACTTGGAGAATCATATTGAGACAATAAGGGGTCAAGGTTATCGACTTAGGGGGTAGGTGAAACCATGAAATGGATAAAGCAAATCTATGATTGTTTTCATGCTTATAAACTATGGTTTCTTATTTTAATTACTACAGATCTTCTATTTATCTTTCTAGCCTGGTTGGCTTACCCAGAAACCTTTAAGGTGTTAGTAGGACTAATGATTATTTTTACTCTAACAATGATATCGTTGTCCGTATTCATCATCATTAGAAAGCAAAAAATTATAGAAGCTGTCTTTCAAGATTTTTTATTAGAACCGAACGGGGCGAACGAAGAAATATTATGTCAGCTATCTCCTAAGACAAATTGGTCATATATCCGTAGAATGGGAAGTGTCATAAGATCATATCAGTCAAAACTTAATGATCAAGTCATTGAGTTGAATGATTATGAAAATTATATAGAAGGATGGGTTCATGAAATTAAAAAGCCCCTGTCATTGATGACATTGGTATTAGATAACCGCAGTGATGAAATATCTCCCTTTGTTAGGCAGCGTATGCTTCATATTAGGAATCAAATGCTTGGAGACGTAGAGCGAATTTTGTATTTTGCAAGACTTGGGGCTACTCATAAAGATTATATTTTTGAGTCTATAAATTTACTATCATTTTGTAAAAAGACAATTGAAGACCATCAAACACTAATAGATGAATCGGGTTTTCAAATACAATTCATAGGTGAAGAAATGGAAATTTTTTCTGACCGCAAAGGATTAGCTTTTATATTCGAACAAATAATCGCTAATAGTACTAAACACGTTCCACAGAATGAGGATAGTCCAATTTTGAAATTTGAAACGGTTTATGACAAAGTGAGTGATCAAACTTTTTTAAATATTAGTGATAATGGACCTGGTGTATATGAAGAGGATTTACCATTTATTTTTGATAAGGGCTTTACTGGAAGGAGAGGTACTTATACAAGACAATCGACAGGTATGGGACTCTTCTTAGTGAGCAAGATGGCTTATGATTTGGCAATTCAGTTGGATGCAAAATCAGAGCTTGGTTCGGGGTTAATCATATCGCTAATATTTCCAAATGTGAAACAATAAGCTGTCATACTGAGCTTGATATGATTATCTATAGTGATGAATTAGGTAACAGTACTATACAGGCTTTACAAATATGCAATCAACATTGTTGTTCGATTTTAAATAACGAACAATTTAGGTGATTAGGAATTCGAAAAAAAATGGTGAAATTATTAAGGAGATTATAATGGAGCTGTACGGAGAAAATTTATTATTATCAAAGATATCAATCAATGATTTAGATTTTATATGCAGGATAGAGACTGATGAAAATTTATGGTACTTTGAGGAGTATGTAGAATCAGATAAAGGTGTTATACATGAGGAATACATACAAAAAATTGAAGAAAAGGTAAATCCGATAAGTTATGATTTTGTAGTTACTAACACTACAGACAAGAATAAAACACCGATTGGTTTAGCGCAATTATGGATCGATAGTGAATATAGAAAGAGCTGGGAAATTGGCTTTGCAATACTTCCCCAATATGGAGGAAAAGGTTACGGAAGCCAAGCAGCAAAAATGTTATTGCGATTTGCTTTTGAAAAATTAGACGCACATAAAGTATTTGGAATGTGCAATTCAAATAATAAACGCTCTGCAGTTTTAATGGAACATATTGGTATGAGAAGAGCAAAATAAATGGGTTGATCAATACTATTTTTCTATTCTGGAGAGAGAGTATTTTAAGTACTAAGCCTTAAAAGTGTGTTATACACATTAATGAATGTTTGTTTCAATTTTTTAACACACAAATCTATAGTGGTTTTTTTTAACTTTATAGAAATTAGCACTATATCAAAAAAGAATACGAATTTATGAAAAATTGTTAGTAAGCAGTGATATGAGCAAGGTACCGTCAATATTTTTTGTAAATGAGTTTCCAATCTTTTCGGAAAGATCGTCACTCTGTATTTAAAATACACTTGTTCGAAGGATTGATTTTGATGTTTTTGAAAGGGTTATCCCTGTTGAAAACACCAAAATTTTTGCGCTGGCGAGTCCTACTCTTTCGTCTCATGTAATTGTTCAAACATCGCTTCTAACGTTGCTCGGGCTTAATTAAAATCCAATAAGTGCTTATACGAAGCTACGGTCTGTTGCTTAAACACGCCATTACGATTCATCGAATTTTGATATTTAGGTCTCCAAACTCAGTGTGTAACTTACGAGAATAAGAAGCATTATGTGATTTATGCGTACGAAAAACCTCGGTGAGATCTTGTTTCTGACTAGTGCATCGTAATTTCTGTTGTTAACTGATTCATTGGGAAGACCTCTTTTCTGTGAATTTTGTGTGGTAACTCAATTCTATCAAGATAAGGTCTTCTTTGTTGTCATTCCATTCATTTACACAAAGTATTTTATACCCTCAAGCTTTTGAAATTCACCCATTTATTCGCCCCTTTTTATTATAAATATCGGTTAAAGATTACTGAATAACTCACCCTCATTTGTTAAAGCGTATAGTTAATTTTACTATCTTCTTTTTTCATTGGAATTTCTGTAAGACCATCTTGTTTAATTTCCTAAGATCGTTGATCTCTTTGACAATTGTTCTCTATATTTTGTAAATCTCGAATTTCTTCGTCTGTCATTGCTTGTACATCTACATCATTTCCAATTTTCTTTTGCTTATCTAAAACGTTCTCATTCTCTGCTACAGATAAAGTCATACTACTATATAATAATACAACCACCATAGCTAATAATGAATTTTTTGAAAACTTCATTTCATTTCTTAACCGTTTGGCCATGCCACCATTTGTTGTCGGTTAGATAAAGAGGAATTATAAGCCTAAACAATCATTCTATTACACCAAGTCTCAGCATCTCAAGATTTGAAACAAGAGTTAAAAATGAAAATCACCGAATGCTTCTACAATAACTTTTTTTGGATGGGTTCCAGTATTTGGAATTTTGTCGAGCAATTCGATTAGTGCTCCTGCAGGAGGAAAGGCATTAGTGAGACCCCATAGTGCACGAGCGTCCCACGAAAAAAAGCGAAGTATATTTCTTGAGTAGTTCATAGCAACGATCATTTCTAGTTGTTTGTTTTTTTGATTAAAACATTTTTGTCCCCACCGATACACTTTATCAAAACGATGAAATGTAAAACGGAACATATTAAAACAAATGTAACATAGTACAATTGGTGAACCCCTTGATAAACGGTATGTGTACAAACTGGCTGACAAGCTATAATGAAAATCACATATTGATTGTATTTTCTGAAAAATATAGCATGTAAGCAGTTTCTTAAATTGGAAGGAGGGCAAATACGTGGGCACAGCTAATTCTCCGTTAAGAGAGGAAGAAATGCAGGCTTACCCTGTTGAGGGTGAAGCTTTCAGTAAAAGCAATAAGATTAACAAACCTAAAAAACATCGAAAGAATAGAAAGATCCTACAGAATTGGCAGCTATATATATTTGTCCTGCCAGCGTTTTTATACTTTTTCATCTTTCATTATATCCCAATGTATGGTGTGCAAATTGCCTTTAAGAATTTTATTCCTACATTAGGCATATGGGGGAGCGAATGGGTAGGATTTGAACACTTTACTCGATTTTTTGAATCCTATTATTTCTGGGATTTAATTAAGAATACGTTAGGCATTAGTATATATGAATTAATCGTTGGTTTTCCACTACCGATTATCTTAGCATTAGCTTTAAATGAAGCGAAGGATGGATTGTATAAAAGAACGGTACAAACGGTTACATATGCGCCCCATTTTATTTCCGTCGTTGTCATGGCTGGTATGATAATTGCTTTTCTATCTCCCGCCACAGGAATTATCAATCATGCTATACAATTACTTGGTTTTGAACCAATTGCTTTCTTAAGTGATCCTGCTTGGTTTAAAACCGTATATGTATTATCAGGCGTATGGCAAAGTACAGGTTGGGGTACGATTATTTATCTTGCCGCATTATCAAGTGTAGATCCGCAGCATCATGAGGCTGCGATTGTAGATGGAGCATCTAGATTTCAACGTATCTGGCATATTAACATCCCAGCAATTGTTCCCACTATGATTATCTTATTAATAATGAACGTAGGAAATATTATGGCAATGGGCTTTGAAAAAATATTATTACTACAAAATCCACTTAATCTTGAATCTTCAAATGTTATTGCAACATTTGTCTATCAAGCAGGTTTATTAGATGCACAGTATAGTTTTGCTGCTGCAGTCGGTTTATTTAATGCAGTCATTAATGCGATTCTACTTGTAACGGTAAACCAAATTGCAAGAAAAACAAGTGAGACTAGTCTTTGGTAGGGAGGGACAGACTATATGGGCTCAGCAATCCAAGATACAAAAAAAGATAAGGCGTTTAAAGTGTTGGTTCTATTATTTCTTACTGCCGCATTATTGATTGTGCTGTATCCATTAATTTACATTATTAGTGCATCAATAAGTAATCCATCAGCTGTTAATACTGGTGAGATGTGGTTGTTTCCAAAGGAAATAACGCTAGAGGGATATAAGTTAATATTTCAAAATGATGATATTTGGCGAGGATATTTAAATACGATTCTATACACCGTTTTAGGAACCGTCATTAATTTAGGAGTTACTATTCCAGCGGCTTATGCTCTATCAAGAAAAGATTTAGCAGGGAGAAATTTATTAATGGGTATGTTTGTATTAACCATGTTTTTTAGTGGTGGATTAATCCCAACGTATTTAGTTGTTAAGAGCTTAGGACTCATTGATACGATTTGGGCAATGGTTTTACCAAATGCTGCCGCTGTTTGGAATATTGTAATTGCTCGTGTGTTTTTTCAAACTTCTATCCCTAAAGGGTTAGAGGAAGCTGCAATAATAGATGGGGCCTCAAATTTTAAGTTGTTTACAAAGATTATTCTACCTCTATCCGCTCCAATTATTGCTGTAATGGCATTATTTTATGGAGTAGGACATTGGAACAGCTACTTTAATGCATTAATCTACTTATCGGATAAGGAAATGTATCCACTTCAACTCGTACTAAGAGAAATACTTGTATTACAGGAAATGGCCTCTCAAAATACAAACATGACAGGAAGCATGGCAGAAGCAATGCATAGTAAGCAACAGCTTGCTGCTATCGTTAAATATGGAGTTATGATCGTCTCTTCCCTTCCTGTTATTATCGTCTACCCTTTCCTACAGCGTTATTTTGTTAAAGGTGTTCTCATCGGCTCATTAAAGGGCTAATCAATATGAAGTGATATCGATTCGCGAGGAGGTGACCACTTCTTATCATTTAGGAAATCTATTACATGTCTGAAAGGGGATGGTAGGATGAAAAAAATCGTATATTTGTTGTTAATTACTGGACTTTTAGTAGTTACTTTAGCTGCATGTAAATCCAAAGAAACAAATGAAGAGTCTGCTTCGGCTACTGATGTCGAAGTAAATGAAGAAGGTTTTCCAATTGTTGATGAAAAACTTGAACTGTCCATGATGGCACCTGGAACTGGTGTCGCTGAGTGGAGTGATATGCCAACCTTGCAAGTATATGCTGAAATGACAAATATGGAATTTGAGTATATTACACCTCCGTTAAATGACTTTCAAACAAAGCTAAATCTAGCATTTGCTAGTGGCGACATAGCAGACATTATTTATGGTGCAGGCTCAAGTAACTTCACACCAGCAATGGAAGTAGATTATGGTGAACAGGGTGTATTAGTACCATTGGAAGATCTGATAGCTGAGCATGCTCCGAATCTGCAGAAGCTTTTAGAAGAAAGACCAGATGTAAAGAAATCGATAACAACAATAGATGGTCATATTTATGCACTACCGACCGTTGCTGAAGGACCTACTTCTAGATGGTATCGAGGACCTTTATGGTATAACGGTAAATGGCTAGATGCGTTAGGAGTTAAAGAATTACCTAAAACAACAGACGAGTTCTATCAACTATTAAAGCGATTTAAGACAGAGGATCCCAACGGTAATGGGAAGGCTGATGAAATTCCGCTTCTTGATGTGAAAATGAATAGCTCTAGACCATGGCTGTTAGGAGCATTTGGAATGAAAGAATGGGGAATAGAGGAAGTGGACGGGAAGGTAAGGTATACACCAATTACCGAAAACTATAAAGAATACTTAACATTTATGAATAAGCTTTATGAAGAAGAATTATTAGATCCAGAGACCTTTTCGCAATCAGATGAACAAAAAAAGGCAAAAGGGCAAGAAAATCGAATTGGCGTATTCCCTGACTATTTTTCATTCTTTACAACTGGAGAATCTGAAGAAGAGGCAATGAATAATCCGATGTTTCAACCACTAACAAGCTCGATTTCAAATAAAGCAATTATCCCTAGAAGCCCTGCTATTCAGAGAGGTACGTTTGCGATTACTAGCAATAATCCTAGTCCTGAAGCTTCTATTAGATGGATAGATTATTTTTACTCTAAGGAAGGCTACGAATTTTTGAATCGTGGCCCTGAAGGTTACATGTGGGAGTGGAAGGATAAAGAAGGAGGGGAGAAGGTTGATCGCGAGGTACCAGAAGGCTTTAAATCGGAAGAAGATTATCGTGGCACGATCACCCCAGATTATGGGATTTCCACCCCTACAATTAGTGGGCCGATAGAAGGTAGAGCCTTATCTGAATTCGATAAATTTATTGCTGCAGAAACAAATGAAAAAATTTCGCCTTATGCAGAGGTTCCGTATCCATTGGTTTATTTATCACCAGAAGAACAGAAGAAGGCAAATACGATCGAAGTTGATTTGCAATCCTATGTAGAGCAAATGGAAGCTAAATTCATAACAGGTGTTGAATCATTATCAAACTGGGAGGAATATGTAAAGACAATTGAAAACATGCAAATCGAAGAATATATTGAAATTTATCAGGATGCTTATAACAGATGGTCGGATAGTTAATAAAAAAATGTATAGGATAAGCTAGATGCGTGTTGAATAGTAAAGTACTTGAACAATGGCTCGTATGTCTTTTTGGAATGTCATACGAGCCGTTCTTACATAACTAATTAGTTAGTGAGGTGATGACAACGGTGTTTTTAACAGAAGAAAAACTAAAAGCAAGAATGGAAGAGCTTTCCGTATACAGATATCGAGATGCGAAAAAAATAGCTGAATGGAGTTTCCGTATAGATGAAGAAGGTGAGATTGGTGCATATCCACCTAACTCTATTAGTGACAATACAACAATTAGAATCGGAGACAGGTGGGAAGGTAGAGATTTATATGTATGGTTGTCTGCAAATGTTCCCATTCCAAAAGAGTGGGATGAAAAACAAATAATTGGCTTTTTTGATTTTGGTAACACAGGTGGAGGGAATAATTCAGGATTTGAATCATTATTATTTGTGAATAAACAACCCTATCAAGGCGTTGACTCCAATCATAAAGAGGTTTTTCTTTCTAGTGATTATGCTGGAAACGCGCTAGCCTTGGATTTTCGATTATGGTCAGGGCTCGAAGGAGGAGGCCATCCTACTAATCAAGAATATAAGTTACGAAGAGCAGAAGTTGCTTGGCTAGATGAAAGCGTCGATGGTTTTTATTTTGATGCGAAGGCGATGATCGAAACAATCCAGGTATTAAATGAGAATCAGCCGGAGAAGCATCAATTGTTACAAATACTAAACCAATCGATCAATAAAATTAATTGGTTAAACCCTGGAGCTTCGAGCTTTTATGAATCGATATATCATGCACAAACCTTTTTAACGGAACAGTTACAAACACTAGAGAAATCAAATCACGTTACTTTCCATGCTGTGGGGCATACACATATTGATGTAGCTTGGTTATGGCGATTAAAGCATACAAGGGAAAAGTCAGCACGATCTTTTTCCACAGTACTTCGTCTGATGGAGCGCTATCCAGAATATAAATTCTTACAAAGTCAACCACAGTTATATGCCTATTTAAAAGAAGATTATCCAGCTATCTATGAATCTATCAAACAAAAAATAGCCGAGGGTGCTTGGGAAGCAGATGGAGGTATGTGGCTAGAAGCTGATTGTAATATCCCATCAGGAGAATCACTTGTCCGGCAGCTATTAGTAGGAAGAACGTTTTTTAAAGATGAGTTAAATATAGAAAGTGAATATTTATGGCTACCGGATGTGTTTGGATATAGCTGGGCGCTGCCTCAAATATTGAAGAAATCTGGAATTAAGACATTTATGACAACAAAAATAAGCTGGAGTCAATTTAATCGAATGCCTCATGATACGTTTTATTGGCGAGGAATAGATGGTAGTGAAATACTTACACATTTTATTACCACGACAGAGCCTTGGCCAGATTCAAGATACTATACATATAACGGCTTCATGACACCACAAGTGATTAAGGAATCATGGGAAGCATATAGGGATAAACAACTGAATCAAGATCTACTGATTTCTTATGGATATGGCGATGGTGGTGGTGGAGTAAATAGAGAAATGCTGGAAATGCGAAGCAGGATGGATAAATTACCTGGTCTTCCCCGTGTGAAAACGTCTCGTGCAAAGGATTATTTTCGAAAGTTGCACGAAACAATGGAAGAAACCGAGAACTATGTCCATACATGGGATGGGGAATTGTATCTTGAATTTCATCGTGGAACCTATACCAGTCAAGCATTCATGAAGCGAATGAATCGAAAGCTTGAATTACTTTATAGAGACAGTGAGTGGCTTAGTACAATAGCTTCTGTTTATCATGATAATTTTTCACGCTATCCGGATGCTTCCTTATTAATAGGCTGGAAGGCGATATTGCGAAATCAATTTCATGATATCATCCCTGGCTCTTCTATTAACGAAGTATATAAAGATGCTAAGAAAGAGTATCAGGAAGCAGAAGATATTGGGAACAATACGTGGAATGATGCTGTTTCAAGTATTATTCAGAGTGACAAAAATAAGTGGACAATATTTAATTCTGTACCGTGGAATCGAGATGATACTGTATTTATTCGTAAGTCTGAGCAGATAGATATGAATGGAAAATGGGTGGATAGTGACAATAAATTATTAACTACACAGGTCACGGAAGAAGGCTGTTATGTTTATGTTAAAGACGTCCCAGCAATGGGCTGGAAGGGGATAGCGTATCAGTCTGCAAGTGAAGCACGAAAGCAAGCTGCTGCTCCGGTTTTTAACCATACTGAGGACGGGATTACCTCCCCATTTTATATGGTTTCTTGGAATGAAAAGGGGCAAATTACTCGTCTGTATGATCGTAAAAATAATCGAGAAGTACTGGCAAAAGAAGCGATTGGAAATGTATTACAAGTATTCGAAGATAAACCGCTTATGTTTGATGCGTGGGATATTGACATATTTTATCAAGAAAAGATGGAGGAAGTATCGTTATTGCAATCTATTCATGTAATTGAAACTGGCGACTTACATGCTACCATTCGTTTTGTTTGGAATTATGGTCGGTCGGTTATTCAGCAAGATATGATTGTCTATCGCAATCACCGTCGTATAGATTTTAAAACATCTGTAGATTGGCAGGAAAATCAACGTCTGCTTAAAGTAGCCTTCCCTGTTGATATTCGTTCAACAGAGGCAACGTATGATATTCAATTTGGAAATGTCAAACGGCCAACCCATTGGAATACAAGTTGGGATTATGCAAGATTTGAAACAGTTGGACATCAGTGGGCGGATCTTTCGGAAGAGGGCTATGGCGTTAGTTTATTAAATGATTGCAAATATGGCTATGATATCAAGGATAATGTCATAAGGCTTTCCCTGCTCAAATCGCCGATTCATCCGGATCCAGGTGCAGATAAAGGCTATCATGAATTTACGTATGCATTATTTCCTCATCAAGGTAATTGGAGCGAAGGGCAAACCGTGGAAGCGGCGTGGGCATTAAATAAACCACTCATATATAGTAATGGAAGAGTCAATGAAGGAGATTTTTCCATGTTTCGTTGCTCTGTCAATCATGTGATGATAGATGCGGTTAAAAAGGCAGAGAATAGCGATCAAGCAATTGTAAGGATTCATGAATTTACGAGGAAACGTGAGGAAGTATCACTTACTAGTGACTTTTCCATTTTATCATGGCAGGAATGTGATCTAATGGAGCGCGTAATTGGAGAGAAACATCATGAAGAACAGATTAAGTTTTACATCAAGCCATATGAAATAAAAACATTTCTAGTTAACCTTACGAAATCATAGAAGTAAAATGTTAGTCACTCTGTGTATTACTAATTAACTTATTACAAAGATGAAACTACCATAATAGCAAGTTTTTGTTTAAAAACATTTAGGTCGCACCTCTATAGACCCATTTATTTATTATCAAGGAGGATTGCAATTGGAAGGTAACCAGACAGTTCATATCATTTCACATACACATTGGGATAGGGAATGGTATTTGCCATATGAGAAGCATCATATGTATCTCATCAAATTAATGGATCAGCTCTTAGAAGTCTTAGAAAATGATTCTGATTTTAAAAGTTTTCATTTAGATGGTCAAACAATAATATTGGAAGATTATTTGCAAGTACGTCCGCAAATGAGAGAGAAACTAAAACAGTTCATTCAAGAAGGGCGGATATATATTGGTCCATGGTATATTCTACAGGATGAATTTTTAACAAGTAGTGAATCCAATGTCCGAAATTTATTATATGGAATGAAAGATTCGAAGGAGTGGGGAGGAATTTCCAATGTAGGATACTTTCCGGATTCTTTTGGTAATATTGGTCAGGCACCACAGGTATTAAGCCAGGCAGGGATTCATCATGCCGTTTTCGGGAGAGGAGTTAAGCCCACAGGATTCAATAATGTGGTTCAGGAAGATACAAGCTATGAATCTCCTTATTCAGAGATGCTGTGGCGTTCTCCAGATGGTTCTTCTGTACTTGGTATCTTATTCGCCAATTGGTATTGTAACGGAAATGAAGTACCAGTAGCTAAAGAATTAGCTCAAGACTATTGGGACAAGCAGCTTCAGCCATTAAAGAAGTATGCATCCACGCCACATCTGCTATTAATGAATGGCTGTGACCATCAGCCTATCCAACTTAATTTGCCCGAAGCCCTGCGAACAGCTAAGAAATTAAATCCTGATGTGGATTTTATGCATTCAAATTTTAATGCGTATTGTGAGAAGCTTGCATCTTCTATTCCAAGTGATATAAAAATCATTGATGGAGAATTAAGAAGCCAGCATACGGATGGTTGGGGGACACTTGTAAACACTGCATCGTCCCGTATTTACATTAAACAAATGAATCAGCAAAGTCAGGTGCTGCTTGAAAAGGTTGCAGAACCTCTTGCTACCTTTGCCTATTTACAAGGAGAAACATATGATCATGGTTTATTTGAATACGGTTGGAAAATATTAATGCAGAATCATCCACATGACAGTATATGCGGCTGTAGTGTGGATGAAGTTCATCGTGAGATGGTTACTCGGTTCGAGAAGTGTCAGCAGGTAGCAGAAGTTATTATCGATAAGAGTTTAGCTAGCGTAACAAGAAATATTGATACGACAACCTTTACCAAATGGGGAGAAGATGCTATTCCTTTCGCTGTGTACAATACAACCGGACAAATTCGTACTGGAATTGTTTCGGTGGTTTTAGATGTGAGAAAAGAATATTTTTCTGCAGGAGTAAACAAACAGCAGCTAAAAGCGTTCCCATTAGGTACCAAAATATTGGTAGATGCGTATGGAAATAGAATGGATTGTGAATGGGAAGATTTAGGGATAGCTTTTGATTATGAGCTACCTGATAACCAATTCAGACAACCCTTTATGGCGAGGCGGGTGCGTTTAACATTTGAAGCGAAAAATATTCCGACACTAGGGTATGAAACCTTTGCATTGGTACACCGTTCAGGAGCATCAAAAACGGCTAGCAATCAATCATTAGTTATAAATGAAAGGGAAATGGAAAATAAATATACACATGTAAAAATGAATGAAAATGGATCTCTGGTTATTACGAATAAAGAAAATGGCCGCATTTATAAGGATCTATGTATCTATGAAGATACGGGGGACATTGGAAACGAATATATGTACAAGCAGCCAAAAGAAGAGACACCTCTAACAACAAAGGATATAAGAGCGGAAATAACGATTATTAAGGATAGTCCCTTTCGTGCGGTTTATCAAATTGTTCATGAATGGGATCTACCTAAAGGTGCTTCTGAGCTCTTAGATCAGGAACAGCAAGAGCTTGTTTGGTTTACAGGGAGGCAAGCCAAACGAGTTACGGATACCATTACTCATACGATTACGACCTATGTCACATTGGAAAAAAATAACCGTGGTGTACAAATTACTACTTCCTTTACTAATCAGGCAAAGGATCATCGGTTACGAATGCTATTTCCGACAGATATACAAACAGATACGCATTATGCTGACTCTGTATTTGAAGTAGCAGAGCGATCAAATGAGCCTGCAAAAGATTGGGCAAATCCAGACTATTCCCAGCATCAGCAAGCATTTGTAAACGTTAGTAATGAATTGGAAGGGCTTACGATCGCTAATTTTGGTTTAAATGAGTATGAAATATTACGCGATGGAAGAAATACAATTGCCATCACGTTACTTCGATCTGTAAGGGAACTAGGAGATTGGGGATACTTTCCAACCCCTGAGGCTCAATGTTTAGGTGAGCAAACGGCTTCCATTTGTATCTATCCGCATGAAGGGGAGCGCAGCAAGCTTGTGTCATTTCAAGACTCGTATCAATACCAAGTACCTCTAATGGTAAAGCAGGCAGCTATACAGGAAGGAGTTTTACCTCCAGCTCAATCGTTTGTTGAATGGCAATCAAATTTACTTGCATTTACTTCTTTAAAAGTATCGGATGAATCAAGTGATGTGATAGCTCGGGGATTCAATTTAACGAATAGGGACGCTCGTTTAACGGTTCATTCACCAGCTTCATGCAATTATATGTATCGAAGTAATGTCTTGGAGGAAGTAGTAAGTCCTTTCATGAACGAAATCGAATCAAGCTGCTCATTTCCTGTGAAAAAACATGAAATTGTTACCATCGGTTTTTCTAAACAAAAACTATAAACAACGTATTCCGTATTGGCTGATACCAATAACGGCTTGTTGCTCAGTGGGCTGAGATGAATACTGCTAATACATAGAAAGGATGTGGTGATGTAGTGGAAATAAATGTACCAATATCGATGAAGCAAATGATCGATATGGTAAAACGACATTTTAAACAAGATCATAAGATACAAGCAATGTTTGAGCAATGCTTTTCAAACACCTACCAAACAACCATTCGCCCTCAAGTAGATGGAACTACTTTCGTGATCACAGGGGATATACCAGCAATGTGGCTAAGAGATTCGGCTGCACAAGTACGACCGTATTTATTACTTGCAGAAACGGATCATGAAATAGCAGATATGATTCAAGGCGTATTGCAAAAGCAATTCATGTTTATTACGCATGATCCATATGCCAATGCCTTTAATGAAACGGCGAATGGGAATAGATACCATGATGATCAAACGAGTATGACTCCATTACTGTGGGAGCGTAAGTATGAGGTTGATTCCCTTTGCTATCCGTTACAGCTGGCTTATTTGTTTTGGAAATCAACCGGAAGACTCTCTCATTTTAATGCACAATTTTTAGCAGCAGTCAGGAGGATTATTGATACTTGGCGAACAGAGCAGGATCACGAAGCTGACTCCACCTACTATTTTGCAAGGGACAATTGTCCCAAACAGGATACACTTTCGAATAATGGGAAGGGATCACCTGTAGCTTATACAGGCATGACATGGAGTGGTTTTCGTCCAAGTGACGATGCCTGTCAATACGGTTACTTAATTCCGGCAAATATGTTTGCTGTCGTCGTCTTAAAACAGTTAGCAGAAATAGCAGATGAAGTGCTAGATGATCGATTTCTCAAAGAAGAAGCAGTTCGATTGGCTAATGAGATAGATCGAGGGATAGAACAATTTGCTAAAGTACAACATCCGACGTATGGAACCATTTATGCTTATGAAACGGATGGTCTTGGTAATTATAATCTGATGGATGATGCAAATGTTCCTAGCTTACTTTCCATTCCATACTTTGGTTATTGCGATATCAACAATCCCATTTATCTAAATACGCGTAGATTCATACTTAGTAAAGATAATCCATATTATTATCAAGGCAAGGCAGCTAAGGGAATAGGAAGTCCACATACACCAGAGCATTATATTTGGCATATCGCGCTAGCAATTCAAGGGATGACTGCAGTGACAGAGCAGGAAAAGGAGGAAATATTAAATGCCTTTAAAGTAACAGATGGAAATACGGGATTAATGCATGAAGGCTTTCATGTCGATAATCCAGCAGATTATACGAGACCTTGGTTCTCATGGGCAAATTCAATGTTTAGCGAATTTGTGCTAAATAGAGTCGGTTATTTTGTTAAAGGGAGCCCATTTAATAAATGATGAAGGAGGTTATGCCAATGGAGAAAACAAAGGTTAGAGGTTTTCATTTACGATTTGGTTCCCATGACTTAGTGGAACCGTTGAAAGAATTTATTCATCATGTTTTAGTTCCGCAAGGGATTAACTATCTATTTTTAGAATGTAATACCTCGTTTGTTTTTAAGAAACATCCAGAGATAACCGAGGGTACATTAACGAGACAGGATGCAAAGGTGATTGCAGACGTATGTCGAAAGCATAATATTAGACTAATCCCGTTATTTCAATGTTTAGGTCATCAGGGTTGGGGCGGAAAACGTAATTCGATACTTACGGCATACCCACAATTTGACGAAACGCCCGAAATTTCACTCGATGCAGTGTGGCCTGAAATTTTTTGTAGAAGCTGGTGTCCGGAACATCCAGATATACATCAATTAGTCTATGATTTGATGGATGAAATTATAGAAGCGTTTGATGCTGATGGCTTTCATGTTGGCATGGATGAAGTTTTTGAAATGGTTAACCCTAACTGTCCCAGATGCCGTGGGAAAGACAGAGCAAAGTTATTTGCAAACGTAGTAAATGATTTACATCATCATTTAGTTGGAACACATAATGTAGAAATGTTTATGTGGGGAGATCGTTTAAATGACAGTGAAAGATTTGGATATAACGAGTGGGAAGGGGATACATTCGGAACACATGACGCGATTGACCATATTCCAAAAGACATTGTAATTACAGACTGGCATTATGATAAGCTTCCAGCATACCCTTCTATTGGTAATTTTATATCAAAGGGCTTCACTGTAATTCCAGCTTGCTGGTATAAAACAGATGCCGCAGTAGATTTATTAGAACAGGGAATACAACAAGCACAGGAACGTGAAAAATTAAAAAATATGCCAGGTATGCTCGTTACTTCGTGGAATAACTGGGATAGAGCTTCATTCGAAAAAGTGATAAAGATGACAGGTGCTTCACAAAAAGATGAGCTTCATGAATTACACCATACCCTTCACGTAATTACAACTGCTTTAAAGGATTAAAGTGGAAATAAAGGAGTGAGCATTTTGAAAGTAGGTTTAAGTACGTATAGTTTACTAGATGTTATTAATACGGGGGAAATGAGTGTGTTGGATGCTGTGCAATGGATTGCTGCAAACGGTGGAGAACATATGGAAATAGTTCCGTTCGGATATACATTGGTTGATAATTGGAAACTAGCAGAGCAGCTATGTGAAAGGGCAGAATATTATGGGATAGAGCTTTCTAACTATGCTATTCCGGCTAATTTTATTCAGGATTCACAAGAGGCATTTGAAGCGGAAATAGATCGAGTTAAAAAGCATGTTGACCTAATGAAGCATATGAATATAAAGCATATGCGTCATGATGTAACAGCTTTTGATTTATCTTCAGACGAACAAACGATTGCCTATTTTGAAAATAAGTTAGAATACATTGTTGAAGGGAGTAGGAGAATTGCGGATTATGCTGCTCCATTTGGAATTACAACAACTATTGAGAATCATGGTTTAGCTGTACAGCATAGTGACCGTGTGCAACGTGTATTACAAGCAGTGGATAGACCTAACTTTAAAACAACATTAGATATTGGTAATTTTATGTGTGTCGACGAAAGTCCAATAGTAGGAGTTCAAAAAAACCTCCCCTACGCTTCACTTATCCATTTTAAGGATTTTTATTACCGGCCACAATCGAAAAACCCTGGAGCGGGGAAGTGGATTCGAACATCCAATGGAAACTATTTGCGAGGCGCTATTGTGGGTCATGGAGATATCGATATTAGAGAAATAATTCAAGCGATTAAGCAGTTTGGTTATGATGATAATATTACGTTAGAATTTGAAGGAATGGAAGCGTGTAAAGAGGCATGTAAAATTGGTATGGATAATATAAAAAGGTTATGGGAAGAGGAGAATTAAATAAAGGGTTCACTTTATTGCTCAAAGTAGTGGTCTTACTGCCAGTTTTAAAGGGATAAATTTACAATTTTATTAGGACAAAAAATGAGATGAATATATTGTCTTTTGCCTAAACGTTAGAAAACGAAAGGGAGGGCTAATAATTGAATAAATTGAAAATTGGGTTAATAGGTGCTGGATCAATTTCTAATATGCATTTGCAATCGTATAAAAATAATAGTGATGTAGACATTTATGCTATATGTGACCATAATAACCAACGTGCACATGAAAAAGCAGCAGCGTATCAAGATAAAACAGTATATACGGATTATAAGGAGCTGTTGGCAGATAGGAAGGTAGATGCTGTTAGTATTTGTACCTGGAACAATACACACGCTTCTATAGCTATTGAAGCATTAAACGCTGGGAAGCATGTTTTAGTTGAAAAACCATTGTGTAAAACAGTAAAAGAGGCAATGGCAGTTGCAGAGGCGGTAGACAACAATCCAGAACAAGTACTACAAGTAGGGTTTGTACGTCGATTTGGTACAAATACACAAGTATTAAAGAAATTTATTGAATCTGGAGATTTAGGAGAAATATATTATGCAAAGGCATCATGTATACGAGCATTAGGTAATCCAGGAGGATGGTTTGCAGATAACGAAAGATCAGGAGGAGGACCATTAATTGATTTAGGTGTCCACATAATTGATCTTTGCTGGTACCTTATGGGGAAACCAAAAGTAAAATCGGTTAGTGGAAATACATATTACAAATTAGGAAATCGCTCGAATATAAAACACAAAGATTACTATAAGGCTGCAGACTACGATCCAGATAAAAATAATGTGGAAGACTTAGCTAATGCAATGATTCGTTTTGATAATGGTGCATCGTTACTGCTAGATACCAGCTTCACACTCCATGCAAAAGAAGACGCCATGGCTGTTCAGATTTTCGGAGATAAAGGTGGCGCAGAAATAGAACCTGAGCTCCGACTTATTACAGAAAAAAATGACACAATCTTAACTATTACCCCACAAATAGATGATTTATCCTTTGATTTTACTAAAGGGTTTCAAAATGAAGTTGATCATTTTATTACTTGTATCAAAGAAAAAAGAGAACCAATAAGCCCTGTACATGATGGGGTTGAAATAATGAAAATATTAACTGCTGTATATGAATCCAGCAAGAGTGGTGCAGAGATCCATTATGAAGATTCGAAGATGGAGTGACTTTGTAGAATGAAGAGGGTATGCTTGTCAGGTTTTTCTATTTCCCGGGAAATATCGACATGTAAAATAAAAAACAAATTAACATAAAATTAACTGTAGCTTTAAGCTAGTTTAATATATTGTAAGATTATTCTGGTTACAATAAAGATAAATGAATGTAGATATGAAATGATAGAAGGAAGTGGTTATTTGAAGAGAGTTTTTATTGGTTTTAGCTTCATGTTGATTCTATCCTTTGCTTTATCAGAACATATTCATGCAAAGGGCTTCGGAAAAGATATCACGGTAAAAGTGATGTCCTATAATATTCATCATGCCGTTGGTTTGGATAATGAGTTAAGCTTACCAAGCATTGCAAATGTGATTAAAGAGACAAATGCTGATATTATTGCTATTCAGGAGGTTGATCGATATTTTGGGGAACGAAGCCAATTTGTAGATCAAGCAAGAGAATTAGCAAAATTAGTAGGATACCATTATACATTTGGAGCTAATTTAAATTTAAAGCCAGCCCCCAAACAAGTAGAAAATAGACAATATGGCACAGCTATACTTAGTAAGTATCCAATTATAGATTCGAAGAATATACATTTATCTAGTGATGGGGAGCAAAGAGGTTTACTAATAGGTAAGGTTAATGTAAGGGGAGTACATCTTACTGTTTTTAATACGCATTTAGGTTTAAGTCATGTTAGAATGGGACAGGTGGAAGAAATTATAGAAATTTCCTCCTATTATAATGAACCAACCGTATTAATGGGGGACCTGAATGCAGAACCTAAAAGTAAAGAATTAGAACGTTTACAGACAGGGCTAAACGTTGTAGATACATTTAAAGATGTAGTTGAAGCTAATACGTATCCCGTTCTCCATCCAACGAAGCGTATAGATTATATTCTAACTTCATCAGATGTGACATATAAAAATTCCAACGTACATTATTCTGAATCATCCGACCACCTTCCGATAGTAGTAGATATCACATTAAAACGATAATGGCCATTTAATTGCAGATTGAGCCGCCTTCCATGGGTATCAGCTGTTGCTGTCCTCGTAGGAATCGTTGGCTCCTTTTATTTGCTTTCAATTATTAACAGAGAATTTTATAAGAGTGTCATTTACATCGATGGAGGATGCATTTTATTATGCAGTGTTTTTCTAAAAGTTCTTCTCAATAAACGGAGAACGGTACTAATATTGGACCGTTTTGTATTAGTCTAGGAAATTAATAGGAAATTATAAAATTTGAGCTTGTGGATAAATAGGAGCGTGTTGAACCGCGTCCAGCTCCAACACCCAGAAATTAGGAGACTTTACGAATCACCCTAATCTAAGTCAGCATCGGCTCACAAACTCACCGTGATTCCTTTATCTCTGTTGATTCGCTCAAGTCCTTACGTTTCTAATCGGGCGCTTGCACTTTTGTATAATAATTGTTTATTAAATTAAGAGAATTGTATAATAGCAGTACACTATAGATTTTTTAACTGGAGGTGAGGATTTTGCATGCAAAAGAAGTTATTTCTAGGTTAAGTGATCGAAAACCTACCATCTTAGGTAGTGAAAAATTTCATGAGTTCGCTATATTACTTCCTTTAGTTGATATAAGTAATGAAACACATCTTGTTTTTGAAGTCCGTTCGAAAAAAATGCGTCAGCAACCGGGTGACATTTGCTTTCCAGGCGGAAGGGTTGAAAAAGACGATATAAATGAAAGACAATGTGCTATACGTGAAACTGCTGAAGAATTAGGAATACGTGAGGAGGAAATTGACGATGTTATTCCATTAGATTATATGGTATCAGACTTTGGAAGAATTATTTATCCTTTTGTTGGACGGCTTAAGAAACCAGAAGGAATAGAAGCTAATCGTTCAGAGGTAGAAGAAGTTTTTACGGTACCACTTCAATACTTTCTTGAAACAGAACCTGAGGTTTACAAAGTGAATTTTCAAGTGATTCCTGAAGCAAATTTTCCGTATGACTTAATTCAAGGTGGTAAGAAATATGATTGGAAAGTTCGTCAACTAGATGAGCTGTTTTATCAATATAATGATAAAGTAATATGGGGATTAACCGCAAGAATTTTAGCGCATTTTATTCACTTACTTCAAGCAAATCAATCTTAAATAAATGAAGTAGCAGCAAGCCTCCCAGCTTTCTATAAACGATGGGAGGCTTGCTGCTACTAGTGTTTTACGGGGCTCGTGTGTTTGTTCATTAATCCATTGATAATATAAATGACTATTTCGTTCTATTCACATGCGCTGCACTAAAGCTTGGAAGTAGCTAAGTATGCTGATGCGCTATATCGCCGATATTGTCTTTGCAAGACGCAACTAAATATCAAAATCAATAAATTGGTGACATAAACGGGTGAGCATGATAAAATAATGACCGTAGTCAAATTATGACTATGGTCATTATCGTGGAGGTGATTTATGTGTTACGAGAAGCTAGAAAAAAAGAGCTAAAAGAAAAGATTTTCTTCGAGTCTATTCGTTTGTTTTCTGAAAAAGGTATTGATGAAGTCAGTGTTTCTGAAATTACCAAAGCATGTGGGATTGCAAAAGGAACGTTTTACAATTATTTTTCTACGAAGGAATCTGTTCTTTTATTTGTTGGACAATCGCAAATGGATCGGATAACTAATATCCAAGAGAGTTTAGATATGGATGTAAAACAGAAAATCATCACATTATTTACTGATTTAACGACGAGGTATGAAGAATACCCAAAATTAATGAAATTTGCTGTAGCGGAATTGTTCAAAACCTCGGGAATTATTGATGATGAAATGAATGCGGTTCAACAACTTAAAGACCTGTTAATGAATCTATTAAAGGAAGAAATAGAACGAGAACATATTAAAGTTCATGTCGAACTTGAAGATATTGCTTCTATTCTCTTAGGCACGTACTTTACATCGGTGATGATGTGGGTACATCATGAACAATCCGTAACGACACTTCTTCAAAGTGTGAACCGAAGAGTTTCACTGCTTCTCGAACAATTTATTATGAATAAGGAGGAGGATCAATGATATTCTTTTCGATCATTTCTTGTCTCATATTGCTTCTACTAGCCTTCATTCACGTTTATTGGGCATTTGGGGGAACAAAAGGAATAAGTGCCGTCATACCTCAAGATGTTCATAATCATCACAAGTTTACCCCCGGGAAATGGGTAACACTCTTAGTGGCTGTTTGCCTTTTTAGTTCATGCTTCATCTTAGGCATTCAAAGCTCACTTATCCCATTTGTAAAGCAAACGAAGCTAGTTAGTATCCTTTGTTTTTTCTGTTTTCTCGTTTTTGCTCTTAGAGGCATCGGTGACTTTAATTATGTAGGTTTATTTAAAAAAGTACGAAGGACTTCTTTTTCTAAAATGGATACGATTGCCTATACGCCCCTTTGTCTTTTTCTTAGTTTTACATTTATTTATGTTTTAATGACAAAATAGGAGGAAAATTTTATATGAAAAAAGTAATTATTTTAGGTGGGGGAATTGCTGGATTAAGTACAGCCATAGCACTTCAACGACTTGGAATGAATGTACAAGTGTTTGAGAAGGCACTAAAACTAGAACCTGTAGGAGCAGGAATTATTTTAGCACCTAACGTTATCCGTATTTTTGAGGAATGGGGGATAACACAAAAATTAAAAAAACATGGTCAGTTCATAAACCGTTTTGTTATTTCTTCTGATAAAGGGAAAACGTTATCAAAGCTTAATGAAAGTCTATTTCCTGAACAAACAATCGCTATTCACCGTGCAGATTTACACCATATTCTTCTAGAGGAATTAAAATCAGTCCCTGTTTACTTTGGAAAGAAAGCTGTTGAATGTCGTCAGCATCGACATGGAGTCACCGTGTTAATGAATGATGGTGAAGAAGTCAAAGGGGACATGTTAATCGCGGCAGATGGAATTCATTCTGTTATTCGCAAGCAATTGCTGCCGAATATATCACTTCGTTACGCTGGCTATACTTGTTGGCGAGGAGTTACCCAAATAGACAACCACATGAATTTAAACGCTGAACTTCATGAACTATGGGGACCGAATGGACGCTTTGGTTATTTACCGATATCTAAAACAAAGGCATACTGGTACATGCTTATTAACACTCGGCCAAATGATCACCTTATATCTAATTATTTTCTTTCAGATTTGATCAAACGCCTAGAAAACTACCCACAGCATGTTACTGACTTCGTAAAGCTTACCGAAAATAATCATGTCCTAAAACATGATATCTATGATATTCCTACAATCGACCAATATGTTTTTGACAATATTGCTCTTATTGGAGACGCAGCTCATGCTATGACACCAAACTTGGGACAAGGCGCATGTCAAGGAATTGAAGATGCCTACATCCTAGGCATGTCTTTATTCAATCATCCAGATAGTGGATTACAAGCTTATCAGAAAGAGAGAGTAGATAGAGCAAATAAAATCAGCAAGATTTCCAGACGAGTAGGGATTATGGCGCAATTCGAGCACCCTTTCCTTTGTCGTATTCGTAATTTAATGATGAAAACGACTCCTCAAGCTTTTTACCGTAAGCAAAATCAATTTATATATAATTATCGCTATGAATATAGTACTTGAATCTGGGAAATTTAACGTACTTCCGAAAGAAGTCTCCATCCTCAAGCGTGTGAAATGCGTAGCCCAACGGTAAGGGGGAGATGAGTTTCGGTTGGGCGACAGCCCAAAGGCCTTTTTTTCCTTTTTTGTTCAAAGCACAATCCAATAGTGAATGATCGAAACATCAATTCCTATAAAAGTTCCAGTTCAAGATTTAGCAAGAGGGATTTTCCTCATGTTCGTAAAAAGTTATGGAAAGAAATGTTTTGGTCAAGAAGCTTGTGTTTGTTGACGACTGGCGGTTCGCCTATTGAAGTAGTAAAAAAATATAGAAACGTATGAAAGCCTAAAAGCTGATAAAGAAGCATGGAAAACGGTAAAACATCCTACTCCTGCCAATTACAAAAAAGAATACGAATGGCTAAAAGAAGTCGATTCATTAGCGTTGGCAAACGCTCAACTAAACGTAGATAAGGCATATAAAGCCTTCTTCAAAGGGAATGCCAAGTTCCCAAAATTCAAAAGCAAACACCATAAACAAAGCTACACAACGAATGTCGTCAATAGAAATATTCAGTTGTTGGATGGTCATATCAAATTACCTAAATTAAAAATGGTCAAAATCAAGCAACATCGAGCAATTCCTTCGGAGTACAACATCAAATCTTGTACCTTGTCTATGACTTCATCAGGAAAATACTATATTTCGATTCTTACAGAGTACGAGAAGGAGATAACAAGGAAGGAAATTGAAAAAGTTGTTGGCTTAGATTTTTCAATGGGTGAGAAAGCCAATTATCCTAAGTTTTATCGACAAATACTTAATAAATTAGCAAAAGAACAACGTAAACTTTCTCGTAAAAAGAAAGGCTCTGCAAATTGGAATAAACAACGTATTCGAGTAGCTAAAATTCAAGAGAAAGTTGCCAATCAACGCAAAAACTTTCTTCACCATAAATCAAAGGAGTTAGTGTCTAACTTCGATGCTGTTGTGATTGAAGATTTAGACATGAACGGAATGTCACAAGCACTTAAATTCGGTAAAAGCGTAGCTGATAATGGATGGGGAATGTTCCCTTCTTTCTTACAGTACAAACTAAAAGAACAAGGGAAACAACTTATCAAAATTTAAATGGTTCCCATCTACCAAAACTTGTTCGAGTTGCGGAAATACCCAACCAATGCCTATAGAAATTAGAACATACGCTTGTTCGTGTGGGCTAAATCTCGATAGAGATTATAATTCAGCGCTTAATATCAGAAAAGAAGGCATTCGCTTATTAGCAAGTGCCTAATAAAATATAAACTCTTGGAACAAGAGGGTTAGCTTGGTCCATTTCGTCAGCTACTAAAAGTGGCGATTACCCAAGAAACCCCCACTTCAAGCAATCCGTAAGGGTGGTAAGTGGTGGGAGTAGTTCACTTAATTGCATTGGCATGTAGAATGATAGTTTGAAAAAAATAGGACATCTCCTTTTCTAGAATACTGAAGTCTGGTAACGACAAATTATCTTTTAAGGTTCATGTCCTTCGTTCTATTCGCTACTCGTCAGAAGGAGCTACCCGAAGTCTTTCTTATTCAACTAGAGAAACACCAGTACCATTAGCACAGGGAGGCTAACCAATGTGCTCGCGGAAAAGCGACGTATATATCCAGAGCAGCTATCAGATCTAGCTGTTGTCTGATCAAAACAATTTTGTCTCCGTCTTGTCCCACATATAACCTTGTAGGAATATCCCTCTTCAAGTAATAATGGGACATCAATATGGATGAGTTGGGGACCAACTGCCAGTAGATGTCCGATTGATTCAAGGGCCTTTAGGTCATACCCTTATGGTACGAACCATCCGTGCTGGATAAACAATAACCCCCACGGAGTGAAGTTTCACTTTATATGGAAGGAGTATACCGTTTGTTCCTGGTATGTTTCATTTGGCTCTAAAAGAATGGATGGGAACTGCTTGTGATGGAGAGAGGCTGGAGTTCCTTGTGTTTCGAAGCATACTCCCATGTACTTGTCAGCGAATCCGTTGGCTAACTTCATATCTTTTTCCAAAGTATTTGCTGTATATAGCACCATTCCTGGTTGGCTTGTAGTAATATTCATCACTCGGCCGGATTTTTTTTCGGTTACCTGTATATTTCCAATCCCATCAAACAGAAAGTAATGGTCATAGCCACCACTTGCAATCTCATGCTGTTCAGAAGGAGTCAACATGCCGTCTGCTAGATAACGCCCATTGCGGAAGTTAAAAGTTGTCTGTTTGACATCGAGCTGTTTTCCGGTTGGAATTAATTCATGATCTAGTTCAATAAATGAATCACTATTAAATGCCACAACATGATTTTTCACGCTGTGTTTTGCATTTCCATTTAAGTTAAAATAGCTATGATTCGTTAAAGCGACTGGAGTTGTTTTATCGGTAGTTGCATGGTAATGAATCGTGAGTTCATTTCTATTTGTTAACGTGTATGTCACAGCTACAGACACATTACCCGGAAATTCATTACTACCTGCTGTATTATGCGTCAGCTTCACACCAACAGTATCGTCTGTTTGCAATGGTTGGACATCCCAGATCACCTGGTGAAATCCGTTTGCACCACTATGAAGGTGATGAAGCCCGTGATTCTTCTCCAGTAAATACTCCTTGCCATTGAGCTGAAAGGAAGCACCTTGAATCCTACCAGCTACTGGACCAACCAATGCACCAAAAAAAGCAGGATTGATTTTATAATCTGTATAATTTTTAAATCCTAGTACGACATTTTCTATATTACCATCTCGATCCGGAACCATTATTTTTGTGATGATACCGCCATAATTTAAGAGACTAACGGACATTCGCTTGTCATTTATTAATGTATATTCTTTCCATTTTTCTGTAACTGCTTTAGTTAGTATGTTCATATTGTATCGTCACTTCTATTTAGTGAGTTGATAAAACGTAAGAATTGCTCTTTGTTTTTAAATACGCCTGCATCTTCAAGGGCTTTAGTGAACTTCTTTCCTAGTTCTTCCATGATAATGGATAATGCTTCATTTTTATCTTTAATAGAACCATATGTTTCTTTCAATTGTTTACTCCATGCTTGATGATAATCCGCAATATGGCACGCTTCATCAAGCAGATATTTTTTAATCTCTGCTAATTCTTCCTTTAATCGAGCTGGTAATACAGCTAGCCCCATTACTTCAATTAGTCCAATATTCTCTTTTTTTATATGATGAACATCAGCATGGGGGTGAAAGATTCCCATGGGATGTTCGTCAGAGGTGCGATTGTTCCGTAGGACAAGATCCAATTCATGGACGCCGTTAGTATGTAGTCTAGCAATTGGAGTAATCGTATTATGAGAAATGTTATTTGAAAAGGCATAGATAGAGGCGGATTCGTCTGTATATCCTTTCCATGATTCCAGCACAAAATTAGCTGCTGCTATTAATTGTTCTTTGTTTTTACTTTGCAACCGAATAACAGATAACGGCCATTTCAATACGGAACATAATACATGTTTAAATGGATCTAATGCAAAGGTAAAAGCATCTTCTGCTTGCGCCATGGCAAACTTATAATTGCCTGCTTGATAATGATCATGACCTAAAATGGAACCACCGACGATTGGTAAATCAGCGTTTGATCCAATAAAGTAGTGGGGAAACATTTCGGTAAATTGTACCAAACGTTCAAATGCCTGTTTATCTATTTTCATATTGCGATGTTCTTCTGCAAGTAAGATACTATGTTCATTATAATAAACATACGGTGAATATTGGAGATACCAATTCTCTTTCAATAATGGCACCCGTATTACACGATGGTTGGCACGTGCTGGGTAGCCCACACGTCCAGCATACCCTTCATTTTCAATACATAACACACATTTAGGATAGTTTAGGTCTTGCTTTAATTCTCTTTCCCGTTTAATCTCCTTAGGGTCTTTTTCTGGTTTGGAAAGATTAATAGTAATATCCATTTTTCCGTAAGGTGTATTTGTTTTAAAATGAATATTTTTCTGTATTCGTTTCAATTGAATATAATTACTGTTTTGACTTAACTGGTAAAAATAATCCGTGGCTACTTGCGGTGATTGTTCGTATTTTGCGTAAAACGTTCTATTGATATCGGATGGACGAGCCATAAAACAGTTCATGATGGAAGCAGCCAGCATTTCTTTCTCTTCAAAAATATCTTCTATTACTTGATGGCGAGCTGCATACTCTACAATGCTTTCTAGCAAATTAGGTATGGAATCCTCTATCGATGGAATGGTATCTTCTGGGAAGTTGGTTAGGTTAAGTAAATGCATGACTTGATTTCTAACATAGATTTGATCATGTTCCTCAATGAAACCAATGGTAAGAGCTTGCTTAATTAGTCTCGAAAGTTGTTGGTAAATCATGATTCTTTTCATCCCCCTTCATAACCGTTCGGATGTGTCGTATGCCATTTCCAAGCGTCGCTTAAAATAGTTTCAATCGAAGTTCGCATTGGCTTCCATCCCAATACTTCCTTAGCTTTTTTGGAGCTAGCAATTAGGACAGCCGGATCACCAGCTCGTCGCTCTCCCGTTTTAACTGGAATGGATTTCCCTGTAATGCGTCGCGCTGAATCTATCATTTGTTTAACGGAAAATCCAGTATTGCTGCCAAGATTAAACACATCACTCTTACCGCCATTTTGTACATAATCAAGTGCTAGGATATGTGCTTGAATAAGGTCTTCGACATGGACATAATCGCGAATACAGGTACCATCGTCAGTATCATAATCTTCACCAAAGATCGTTATCGCATCCCGCTGTCCAAGTGCTACTTGTAAAATGATTGGCACAAGATGTGTCTCTGGACGGTGGTCCTCTCCGATCTCGGCTGTCTCTCGTGCGCCAGCTACATTAAAATATCGGAGTGATACAAAGTTAATTCCATGGGCTTTGGCCGTCCATTCTATTAATCTCTCCATTGTACGCTTCGTTTCGCCATAGACATTAGTTGGATTTGTAGGCATCGTCTCTTGAATAGGGTTGATAGTAGCTTCGCCATATGTGGCAGCAGTTGAAGAGAACACAATATGCTTGACTCCATACTCTACCATGACTTGCAATAAGACTTGTGTACCATAGACATTATTATCAAAATAGAGTAAGGGCTTTTCCATAGATTCACCAACTAAAGAGTTCGCAGCAAAATGTATGACTGCATCAACGGATTCCTTTTTGAAAACGTCAATTAAAAAGTTAATGTCTCTAATATCCCCCTTATAAAAGGTTGCCATTGGATGTATCGCTTTGGAATGACCTGTTTGTAAATTGTCTATGACAACTACATCTTTACCTTGATCGATTAATTGATATACTGCATGAGAGCCAATATAACCCGCTCCTCCTAATACTAAAATACGCAATTAAAGCACTCCTTCGCTTAGTTCTTTTGCTCCATCTTCCATAACTGCTGTATAAAACGTCGCATTGTATCCAACAGTGTTGACATATATTTTATTAATACGATTTATAATCAAATCAGCTTTGTCCTTTTTTACAATTGCTATTGCACAACCACCAAAACCTGCACCTGTCATACGAGCTCCTAATACACCTTCCTGACCCCAGGCAGCTTCAACGACAGTATCTAATTCTAAACCAGTCACTTCATAATCTTGTTGAAGCGATTGATGTGATGCATTCATTAATTCTCCAAACTGCTGTAGATCATGTTCTTGTAGGCTTTGCACTGCATCTAATGTTCTAGCATTTTCATAGACAACATGCCTTGCCCGTTTTTGGATAACTTTGTTCCTAATTACATGCTTATTTGCATCAAAATCTTCACGGGTCAGTTCACAAAGAGTTTGAATGGGGAGCTTACTCTGTAACGCTTTTAATGCATGTTCGCATTCGGAACGACGTTGATTATATTTTGAACTAGCAAGTTGGCGATGTTTATTTGTGTTTATAATTAGGATGACATAGTTTTCTAAATGTAACGGAGCGTATTTGTATTCAAGACTTTGGCAATTCAATAGAATCGCCTGCCCTGTTTTTCCCATACCGATTGCAAATTGATCCATAATGCCGCTATTAACTCCTATAAATGTATTCTCTACTTTTTGCCCTAATTGAATTAATTGCAAGCGGTTCACTTTTAATTGATACAAATTTTTTAATAGAATTCCAGTTACCATTTCTATCGAAGCAGAAGAAGAAAGGCCAGCTCTGTTTGGAATGTTTCCATAAAAGAGAATATCAGCACCGGTTTGAATATATTTGGTGTGCTCCCGTAGTAGCTGAATCATTCCTTTAGGATAATTCGCCCAATCATCTGCCGGATCAAAGATGAGCTGCGTAATATCACATGTTACAATCCCCTTTTCAGGAAAATTCATCGAATAAAAACGAAATTTCTTATCTTTTCGTCTTACTCCCAATGCATAAGTTCCAAATGACAAGGCAGCAGGCAGGACATAACCTCCATTATAATCGGTGTGTTCCCCAATAAGATTAATTCTTCCAGGTGCAAAAAATATCCGTGGTGTTGTTTCTGCATGAAAAATAGTATGAAATTCCTTTTTTAAGGCTTCAATGTTCATAAGTACCTCCTGTTGAATAAACGTATAAATAACGACGCAGAAATAGAAAAAAACCACTACAAAATAATTAATTAAATTAATTTATTTAATTCTACTATAATAAGTTATAATTTTCAAACATATATTTGTATATAATTAGTACCTGTTAGACAATTAAAGTTAGTAGTTAGTATGCTATTTTCTACATATTTTTAAAGAAAAAGAATATTGACACAATTATATTAGCATGATAACATGTTTAAAAATTTAATAATTAATTAATTTAATTAAGTGAATAATTCTTAGGTGAGAGGGGATGTCGGTTAGCGTGGATAATCAACAATTATTTGGATTAACAAATAAAGTAGCTGTTATTACAGGTGCTGCATCAGGGATCGGTTTAGCAACAGCTCGAATATTGGCTGAATTAGATTGTAAAGTGTTTATGCTTGATATTAATACAGAGGAGGGGAATTACCAGGCTGACAAGATTGTACAGGCTGGGGGTGATGCCGCTTTTTTACAATGTGATGTAACCTCTAATGAAGATTGCCAAGCTGTGGTTGCTATTATTGAAAGCGTTTCCGGTAATATAGATATATTATTTAATAATGCTGGTGTTATCCGAAGGAAAAATACGGTAGATCATACGGAATCTGATTGGGATCTTGTGATGGACGTATCGCTAAAAAGCGTGTTTTTACTATCTAAGTATGTAATCCCAATCATGCGTAATCATGGTGGAGGGAGCATTATTAATACAGGATCCGGCTGGGGATTAAAAGGAGGAGATGATGCCGCTTCTTATTGTGCAGCTAAGGGAGGAGTGGTGAATATGACTAAGGCAATGGCAATTGATCATGGAAAGGATAATATCCGTGTTAATTGTATATGTCCAGGTGATACAGACACACCGCTATTAAGAGGGGAGGCAGAGCAATTAAATGTTAATGACCAAGAATTTTTAGTGTCATCTGGGGTTAATCGACCGTTGCAACGAATTGGTACACCTGAGGATATTGCCAAAGGAGTACTATTTTTAGCTAGTGATCTATCTGCATGGGTGTCCGGAACCACTTTAGTCGTTGATGGTGGAGGATTGGCTTGAGTTCTATGAAGAGGCAATTCGTTTCTTGGGACGGGGGCTTATTTTCATGAATAAGCAGTTACAAATACGGTTTTTTGTATTCCTTTTGTAAGAATGTTTATCCCGCATATAACTGGCAGTAAGTCTCTCCACTTCAAGCAATAAAGAGAAACCAATATGGCTAAGTGAGGGAACAACTGCCAGTAAATGTCCGATTGGTTCCCTAACCATCCGTGGGGAAAAACCCCCCACGGATGGAAGCTTCACTTTATTCCGCATATAACTGGAAGTAAGCCCACCTTCAAGCAATAAAATAAAACTAATATGGGTAAGGGTGGGTCAACTGTCAGTCAATGTCCGATTAGTTCAAATGTCTGTAGGTCATACCCTTGTGTGGTACTACCGATCAGTGGGAGATAAACAAGCTTCCAACTAATTGAAATGCTAGTTTAATAGGCTATTACAATTAATAATGAAGGAGAGTGTGCGCATGGTAAAAAAGTGTTTTTTTATAATGATTTGTTATTTATTCTTAGGAATTCTATTACTTGGTTGTCAAAGTGATAGTTCAAAAGCAGATAAAGACGATGCTGATAAAACAACAATCAAGCTTTGGAATAACGTTGCTGCGGGGAGAAGCTATTTTCCCATCTTAATCGAAAAATTTGAAAAAGAACATCCAGATATTAAGGTTGAACTTAATAATTTGAATGTTGAATCTAGTGAAGCAGAATACCAAGCAGCAATATCTGATCGTAATCTTCCTGATATATTTAGTACGGATGCCTTTACGTTAAATGAATTTGTAGATTTAGATCTTGTACATGAACTAAATGAGGTTTTTCCAAAAGACGTTCAATCGCAATACACGGAGGGAGTCTTTGATGAAGGGAATGCATCACTAAATGGAAATGTGTATTTGTTTCCGGTATACAAAGGTGGGACATATTATATGTTCTACAATAAACAAGTATTGAATGATCTTGGGATTGATGAAGTTCCGAAAACATGGAAGGAATTAAAGGAAGTGGGTATAGAAATATATGATCAATCCAATGGATCATCTTATGGTCTCATATTCGGTGGTCAGTCTGGTTGGTTAGTAAGGGCTGTAACACAATTAATGGCAACAGAGCTTTCACCAGAAAGTGGTTATGATTATGCAAATGGCGATTATAAATATGACACAGAAGGATATGTAGAGACAATAAAATGGATGAAGGATTTATTGGATAGCAATGCTTTATCACCATCAACCTTGGAAACAGATTCTACGGTAGCAAGAGAACTTTTTACTGCTGGTCAAGCAGCTTTTCTAATCGATGGGAATTGGACGGGTCAGTTACTTCATGAAAATGGATTTGATGACTGGGGAGTAGTTCCCTTACCCACAAAGAATCCAAATGGTCAGCAATATGGAGAATTTCGATTAGGTAGTAACGATGGTCTCTATGTATCTAAAGATACCGAGCATTGGGATGAAGTAAAACTATTTTTAGAATTTTTACAGGAAAATATATATCGCGAAATTCTCAAGGATGGTGAGCCATTGATTGCGAAGGAAGCGTCTGATATTAATGTCGAGCTACCATTTTCCGAAGTAAATGACATTGCGCAGATTTTCTCTGAGATGTCGGTTCGTGTCCCTAATCCGGTTGTTGTCAACCCGAAAACGCAAGAAGTACGCCTTGCGCTACAAAAGAACGCACCAGATAATGACGCAGGTTCTATTTTAATGGGCTACCTAACGGGACAGGTGGAAGATTTACAAGGAGCATTAACGGATTTCACGGATGACTATAATGCTGCTTTCACTAAGGCAATTCAAGAAAATGAAAATGTTTCTCGAGAGGATTTTCAATTTCCAAATTGGGTTCCGTATGAGCCCTATACAGAAAAAGAGTATCAAGAGTTGAAATAGAGTGGTTAGATGAAATTGGGCGAGCTACTTAAGTGAATATACTATGAGATAACGTAGTAGCTTGTCCTCTTTCTTTTTCATTAGAGCTTGTTTGATTAGGAGAGAATTTGTATGAACAAAATAGCAAAGCAGACGATAAGTAAGCATACAAAGAAACGATATATATGGGCGTATTTATTTATCTTGCCACAAGTAATTGTGTTTTTGGGCTTATCTCTTTATCCCATTATTATGAGCTATGTGTACTCCTTTTATGATTGGTCTGGTATAGGACCACTGACTGATTTTATTGGATTCGATAATTATAAAAATGTGTTTACTGAAGAAAAATTTTGGAATGCATTTAAAAATACGTTTATTTATACATCTGGCTTTACCACTATTTCCGTATCTGTTGCTTTAATACTTGCTTTAATATTAAATAGTCCAAATCTGAAGGGAAGAACTATTTATCGAACCATCTATTTCCTTCCTGTCGTAACAACAACAGCTATCGTTGGGATTATTATGAAAAATATCTTTGGTAATCAAGGTTTAATCAACCAAGTACTCGTGATGGTCGGTGTGATCGACCAAGCTATACCTTGGTTAGTTAATCCATTTACAGCTATGATCGTTCTTATCATTGTTGGATCTTGGAAAGAAATAGGAATTATCATGATTTATTGGCTAACAGGTTTACAGATGATTCCTAAAGAGTTATATGAAGCTGCAAAAATTGATGGTGCAGGACATTGGCAAACATTACGTTATATTACGTTACCTATGTTGGCACCAGTTGGAGCCACGATATTATTACTTACAACTGTTAGCAGTATGCGTGTATTTGACCTAGTAAAAACATTAACAAATGGTGGTCCGTTCTTTTCCACCGAAACTTTAGAGTTATATATTTATCGATTCGCGTTTGCTTCAGAGGGTCCATCTCAGGTTGGTTATGCCTCTACAGTTGGTGTGATATTAGGCATGACAGTATTCATAATAAGTTTATTACTTGGTTGGGTAGTTATGAAGGTCAATAGACATAAAAATAAAAATGGATTGAAAGTTGAGGTGGAGAAGTAATGCGTTCAAAAATAACTTGGGGAATAATCCATATCTTTTTAATCCTATTTGGTTTTATCTGGATATACCCTTTTATCTGGATGATATCTTCTTCATTAAAAACCAATGCATCTTTTTTAACTTCTGGAATTAATCCCATACCAGAGACGTTGAACTGGGAGAACTACACTAGAGCATGGGATGTTGCCAATTTCTCTGGGTACTTTTTAAATTCTGTAGTCATCACTTTAGGTACTGTAACTATAGTAGTTTTATTAAGCTGTTTAACAGGATATGCGCTTGGGCGAGTGGATTTTCCTGGTAGAAAGACAATGATCGTTATTATCGGAGCGCTGATGTTCATTCCTACAGGGTATACAATCATTCCGCTTTATGAATTAATGAAGTTTTTAGGATTATCTAACACGTTATTCGGTGTAGTTCTTGCAGAGTCCAGTGGGGCGCACGTGCTTTTTATTCTATTATTTGCAGCATTTTTTTCTCGCGTGCCTAAAGAAATCGAAGAAGCTGCAGCTATAGATGGAAGTGGTTTTCTAAAAACATTTTTTAAAATCATTCTTCCTTCTGCGAAGCCAGTTATAGCTACTGCTGTAATTATGCAATTTATTTGGACTTGGAGCTCTTTTTTAATTCCACTCGTTTTGACATTAAATAATCCAGATTTACGAACTTTGGCAGTGGGTATGCTCTCATTTGTTGGTAAATATCAAACGGATTGGACAGGGATGGCAGCTGGAGCATCGATATCCCTCTTGCCTGTAATTTTAATATTTATAGTAATGCAACGTTATTTTATCGAAGGTATATCCGGATCTGTAAAGTAAAATAGGATAGAAGATTAAATGTGAGGAGAAGATATCGTTGAATATAAATCTTAAACATATATCCTTTAGCCGATTTGGCTCTTATCTTAGTATTTCCTATTTACCTAAAAATGACTATCGTTCGGAAGGAATTTATTTACGTACAATCAGAGGTGGTGATGACGATGTCGGCGCTTTATTTAAATTAGATGTGACGAAAAATGGACATTGTATACCTTTTAATGCAATTGCAGCGGAGACTTGCCTCTGCCTTCAAGCGGAAGAAGGAGTAGTTCGATTAATTTATTCAGAAGCTCATTGTCTGCGTATTTATGGGGAACAAGTTGGTTTACGGTTATCTCTTGTTACAAATGCTTATGATAATGCTTTTTATTATCAAGCGCGAAGCTGGCAAGTGAATGTTTTTTCACAAAGCATTCGATTTATGTTAACTCCCTTTATTGGGGAGTTAGATGTAAGTGCGCCTTGGGATATAAATGGTAGTTCTTATGTGATTGCAGATTTTCATCCTAGAGAAGACAATGGTACTGTAGAAGGAATTATTGAAGAGTTTCTTACAATCTATGAACAAAAAAACGATTATCCGACGTTTGAAACAGCCCTTGATCACGTAAATGACGAATACAAAAAATGGTTGGAAAACACGTTGCCGGTACCGGCGGAATATGAAGCTGGAAGACAACTTGCTGCTTACATAACATGGTCCTGTGTTGTTAAACAAGAGGGATATTTACCAAGGTCAGCGATGTATATGTCAAAGAATTGGATGACAAATATTTGGAGCTGGGATCATTGCTTTAATGCAATGGCTTTAGTCAAAAAGAATCCGAAGTTAGCTTGGGATCAATTCATGATATTTTTTGATGTACAAGCAAAAAACGGCCTTTTGCCAGATTTTATGAATGATCAATTTGCTTATTGGAATTGCAGTAAACCACCAATTCATGGGTGGACGTTGGCATGGATGTTAAAACATTCAAATGAATTATCAAAAGAAAATTTAGCTGAGATTTATCAACCATTAAAACAGTGGACCAGTTGGTTCTTTAAAGAACGTGATGTTGATAACAATGGATTTCCAGAATATCAACATGGTAATGATAGTGGCTGGGATAATAGTACATTGTTTCATCAAGGGATACCTATCGAAAGTCCAGATCTTTGTGCATTTTTAATTTTACAAATGGAAACATTGGCAGAAATAGCTAATCGCTTACATTTCCAAATGGACTACGAAAAATGGAAGAAGCAGGCAGATCAACTTTTAACCGATATGTTAGCCTATTTTTGGGATGGTGAGCAGTTTGTCGCAAAGCTCGCAGGTGAAAATGTGCGTTCTGGTGATAGTTTATTGTTATTTATGCCAATTATTCTAGCAAAGCGACTTCCAAAACAAATCCGATTGAGATTAATTGAAGGGTTGAAGGATGAAAACCGGTTTTTAACGGAACATGGCCTTGCTACTGAAAGCTTGCAGAGCCCATATTATTTAGAGGACGGTTATTGGCGTGGACCTATTTGGGCACCTTCCACCATGTTGCTTATTGATGGATTAATGGAATCAGGGGAAGAAGCGTTTGCTAGAGACCTAGCTCATAAATTCTGTAATATGGCATTAAAACATGGAATGGCAGAAAATTTTAATGCTGTATCGGGAGAAGGCTTACGAGATCGAGCATTTACGTGGACGTCAAGTGTGTTTCTTATCTTGGCACATGAATATGTGAATAAAGAAACAGAGAAGCCATCTCTTTAATGATTTCTAGGTAACTTTTCCCTGCATATAACTGGCAGTAAGACCCCACTTCAAGGAATAACGTGAAACCAATATCGATAAGTGCGGGATCAGCTGCCAGTAAATGTCCGATTTGTTCAAAGGTCTTTAGGTCATACCCTTGTGGTACGAACCATCAGTGGGTGATAAACATCCCCCAACTAATTGAAGTTTCACTTTATTCTACAAAACAACATAGGAGATGACATAAAATGGATAGTATGCTTAAAAGAAAATGGGTTGTCGTATGTATTGCTATTTTTTGTTCCATTTTATGGGGGAGTGCATTTCCAGTATTGAAAGTAAGCTATGAAGAATTACAAATGGCTAAAGATGACACAATTGCTAAGATTGTTTTTGCTGGAATGCGCTTTTTATTAGCAGGTCTAATTCTTTTAGTGGGATTAATTTTTTCTAATCCTAAGAAATTATTCGTTACGAAGCGACAGATTCTTTTTCTAGTAATCTTCGGAATTCTTCAAACTAGTTTACAGTATTTCTTTTTTTATAATGGGTTAGCAGAAGTTTCTGGTATGCAAGGAGCTATTTTACTATCAAGTGGTACTTTTTTTACGGTTGTCTTAGCCCATTTCTTTTATACAAATGACCGTATCAATTGGAAGAAAACAGTAGGGCTTATGGCAGGATTTGCAGGGATTATTGTTGCTAACTGGGGGGAAGAGCTTAAACTCACTTTTCAGGTAACGGGAGAGGGATATATGATATTGGCAGCTTTAACAAGCGCCATAGGGACGATTATGGCAAAGGAGCTTGCTATCGGTATCCATCCTTTTGCGTTAACTGGTTGGCAGTTAACGATAGGGGCAGGTCTTATGCTAGTGATTGGTATTCCGCAGTTGCAAGAAAATGCGATAACGTTTACACCACTTGGGTGGATGCTTTTTATTTACTCCGCACTGCTTTCTGCTGTCGCTTTTGGCCTCTGGTACTCTATTCTGAAATTTAATAAGGCTGGCGAGATAAGTATGTTTAAATTTATTACCCCCGTTTCAGGAGCGATCTTGTCTGCGATGTTTATCCCTGGGGAGTCATTAAACATCTTTATCATGGGAGCATTGATACTTGTAGCTACTGGAATAATTGCAGTAAATTACAAAGGACAGAAAAGAAAAGTGGTAAACGTCTCTAAGGATAGCTAACTTTATATAGGAGGGGAAATAATGAGAATGTATAAAGAGTGGGAAGATATTACAATTACTGATCAAAATAGAATGAAACCGCGAGCTTTTTTTTATTCTTATCCAAATAAACAGACAGCTATAGATGGAGACCCAGAGTATACGCATCATTTTAAAAGCTTAAATGGGTTATGGGACTTTCTTTTTCTATCTGCCCCTGAATACTCACCAGTAGGCTTTGAGCAAATTAATCATGATCGGAGCAGTTGGGATTCTATACAGGTTCCAAGCAATTGGCAAATGGAAGGTTATGGTAAGATGCATTACTCTGATGTGTGGTATCATTTTCCCATTCGCCCGCCGTATGTACCATCTGATAATCCGACTGGTATTTATCATCGGAAATTTTCAATTGATACAACTTGGTTAAAAGATGATGTGATTTTGCGCTTTCATGGAGTTGATTCAGCCTTTCATATTTGGATAAATGGGGAGATGGTAGGCTATAGTAAAGGTGCTCGTATGACATCAGAGTTTACGATTACTCCTTATGTGATGGACGGAAAAAATGAAATAACAGTCCGTGTATACCAATGGTCTGATGGTACGTATTTAGAAGATCAGGATATGTGGTGGTTAAGTGGAATCTTTAGAGATGTTGAACTATATACGCAACCTAAATCAGGAATAGAGGATTTTAAAGTAGAAACTAACGTAAAAGATCAATTTTCCAAGGGAGAATTATTAGTGAGTGGAAGTATTCGTGGCTGGCAAGAAAATATTCGCATACAATATGAACTAGTAAATGACCAGCAGGAAACGGTTGCTTTAGGAAATCAATGTATTGGTGAAAGATTTATAATTAAGGAAATAATTCCTCAACCTGAGCTGTGGAGTGCAGAATCTCCCTACTTATATACGTTACACTTAACGGTTCTACTGGATGATCAAGTGATCGAGGTAATCCCACAGCAAATTGGATTTCGACACATTGAAATCAAAGGGAAAACGTTTACGGTAAATGGTGTAGCAATTAAGCTAAAGGGAGTAAACCGTCATGATTTCCATCCAGCTACCGGTAGAGTGGTCTCAAAAGAGGATATGCTACAAGATATTCGCCTAATGAAGCAACATAATATCAATGCGATTCGTACAGCACATTATCCAAACCACCCATATCTATATACATTATGTGATACGTATGGGATCTATGTAGTTGATGAAGCAGATCTCGAGTGTCATGGTTTTGAATTAACGAATAATTTTAATTGGATCTCTGATGATCCGTTATGGGAAGATATGTATGTAGATAGATTAATACGAATGGTGCATAGAGATAAGAACCATCCATCGATAATCATGTGGTCATTAGGTAATGAATCAGGATTCGGTCATAATTTTAAAGTAATGGCCAAACACTGTAAAGATATAGATTCAACGCGTTTAGTCCATTATGAAGGTGATAGCAAAGCAGAAGTAACGGATGTATATTCTACCATGTATACATGGCTTGAAAATCCACCAGAAGGAAGAAAAACCATGCAAGCTATTGCTGAAACAACTAAAAAACCACATATCCATTGTGAATACGGTCATGCGATGGGTAATGGTCCTGGAGGATTGAAAGAGTATCAGGAGCTTATAAATAAATATGAGCATCTACAAGGTGGGTTTATTTGGGAATGGTATGATCATGGGATTGAAACGGTCGATGAAAACGGTAGCAAATATTACCGGTATGGTGGAGATTTTGGAGATGATCCAACGAATGAGAACTTTTGCATCGATGGTCTATTAATGCCTGATCGTACACCTTCTCCAGCATTAGTAGAGTATAAAAAAATAATTGAGCCTATAGATACGACTGCTGTTGAACTGAATCAAGGTAGGATAAAAGTAGAGAACAGGTACGACTTTATATCATTAAACCATGTCACATTACATTATGCGATTGAGCGGGATGGAGAAGCACTGCATGCTAGGACTTGTGCATTACCTCCTATTCCAGCAAGAACAGCGGAGGAAATTATACTAGATCTTGATTTTAACTTTTATAAAGAACCTGGTACGGAATATTACCTAACATTATTATATCTGACCAACCGAGATTTCACTTGGAGTGCAAAGGGGCATGAGCTTGCAACTGCCCAATTTAAGCTGCCAATTACAGTAGAAAAAACAAAGCCTATTTTGCCAAAGGGTGCTTTAACGTTAAAGGAAACGCAGCACACAATAGAAATTATTAATAGTGAGGTTGAGATCATTTTTGATAAAGTGAATGGTCAAATGATTTCATGGAAGAAAAATGGCCTTGCTATTGTTGAAAAAGGTCCTAAATTACAGTTTTGGCGGGCTCCTATCGATAATGATATGCATATATTAAAGGACTACAAAGAAAAATATTTTATGCATTTATGGCATGAGGTAGTGGAGGAAGTTCAATATAAACGTACTGACAATACAATAATTATTACTGTTAAAACAGTAAATGGGACAACGAATTCTGCTTGGTATTATGAATGCATGTATCAATATCACATTTATCCTAATGGAGATATGTTGTATCAGGTTTCAGGTACGCCTAGTGGAATAATCGAAAACGCACCAAAAATGATACCTAGAATTGGTGTAGAAATGCGGCTTAATAAAGATTGTGATACTACTCGTTGGTATGGAAGAGGTCCTGGTGAGTCATATAGTGACTCTAAACAAGCCAATCAAATAGGAGTATACGAACGTTCGGTTAGTAAATTATTTACTAATTATGTTTATCCACAGGAGAATGGAAATCGAACAGATACACGATGGGTGCGTTTTGTCGATCATGACGGTGTCGCTATCATGGCAGTAGGTACGCAGTCGACCTTTGATTTTAATGCGAGTTATTATGAGATAAACGATTTAGAACATGCTAATCATACGATTGATTTAGAGAAGAGGCCATACATTGTGCTTCACTTAGATCATAAGCAAAATGGGTTAGGTTCTAATTCCTGTGGGCAAAATCAGTTAGAAAAATATCGTTGTAAATTTGAATCTTTTTCGTTTGAGCTAAAACTATCTGTGTATTCAACAAAGGAAATTAGTGATATAACGAAAGCGAAGGAACAGCTTGAGGTATAATAAAAAAATTGTTCAAAAGCAATTCATGGCTGGCAGTAAGTCCCCAGCTTCAAGGGATAAAGTGAAGCCACTATGGATAAGAGGGGGATCAACTGCCAGTAAATGTCCGTAACTTCGTGGGGGGTAAACACACCCCACACGGATGGAAGTTTCACTTTATCAATAGTTGCTCCATGATACAATAGAGACAACGTTATTATTATTCGGAGGATGCTATGCAACGAGGTACATTTAAACTGATGAAATCAGTAAACAAGTCAATCATTTTAAATAAAATAAGGAAATTTGAGCCAATCTCTAGGGCGCAGATTGCCAAGGATACGAAACTAACTCCACCAACTGTCAGTAGTATTGTAAAGGAGTTAATTGATCAGCAAATTGTATTGGAAAGTAATCGTGGTCAGTCCATGGGTGGCAGGAAACCGACGATGCTTCATATTAATAAAACAGCTTTTTATATTTTAGGTGTTGATGCAGGACCAGAACAGATAGAATGCATTGTTGCAGACCTTGCTGGTAGAATTCAAGCAAGGCATTCGTATACACTTGATTTACCTGTAACTAATGATGCTTTTCTCTCTTATTTAAAGGAATGCATTCATCAAGTACTTCGTCAAACGAATAAGGATATAGAGGAAATTATGGGGATTGGAGTAGCGATGCACGGGGTGGTAAACGTTGAAACAGGAACCTCGTTATTCGCTCCAAACCTTAATCTAACACATATACCAATAAAGGAAATGCTTGAGCAAGAGTTCCATGTCATGGTTAAAGTGGAAAATGACGCACGTGCAATGGCCTTAGGTGAGGCATGGTTTGGAGGTCACGGTGATTTAGACAGTATGGTTGCTGTTAATTTGGGAAGAGGTGTAGGTGCAGGCATCGTAACGGAAGGGAAGTTATTCCACGGTGCACAGGATATTGCCGGAGAAATTGGTCATATGACCATTGATATTAATGGTGATATTTGCGAGTGCGGTAATCGTGGTTGCTTGCAAACATTTGCCACTGGTCCTGCTATTGCTGAACGTGCACATAGAAGGCTAAGTCAGAATGGTCAGTCAGCCTCGTTTAAATTGACTGGAGAAAGTGTTTTTGAACTGGCTAAGGCTGGAAATCAAATTTATATAGATGTTTTAAAAGAAACTGGTGATTGCATCGGTGTCGGTTTAACCAATTTAATTCATATGATTAACCCAGAGAAAATTATATTAGGTGGTGGGGTGATGAATAGTGCATCCTTTATCTTACCTGCTATCCATGAGAGGATAAAACGCTGTGCACTAACCCAAGATGCTAAAGAAACAAAGGTAGCTGTAACAAAGCTAGGAAGTGATGCGACGATTTTAGGGGCTGTATCATTGCTACTCACCGAAATATTTGACCCAGTAATATGATGGATCGTTTATCCCAAAGAGAAACCAATATGGATAAGAGGTGGTATCAACTGCCAGTAAATGTCCGATTGGTTCGGGCCTACATGGAAGTAGGTCACAAAGGCGTTGCTACAGGACGTGGCGATTTAAGCCTTTGTACGTATTTGTTTCAGTAAAAGCTGGATGGAAGTTTCACTTTATCCCGCATATAACTGGCAGTAAGATTCCACTTCAAGCAATAAAGAGAAGCCAATATGGATAAGAAGGGTATCAACTGCCAGTAAATGTCCGATTGGTTCAGCTAACCATCCGTGGGGGATAAACACACTCCCCACGGATGGAAGTTTCACTTTATCCCGCATATAACTGTTTCACTTTATCAAACTGTTCATTTTTAACAACACCATTGAATGATTGTAATCAAAAGGGCAACCTTGTGAGCTGCGGCCTCATAGGGTTGCTCTTTTCGTAGTCTAGAAAATTAAAAATTCGTCCATGTGGATAAATATGGGCGTGTTGAGCCGTGTACAGCTCCAGCGTCCAGAAACTAGGCGATTTCACGAATTGTCCTACGATAAGTATTATCGGCTGAAAAGCTCCTTTATCTCCGTTGACTGGCTACAGTCGCTAGTGACGAGCGTTTTCTTATGTTTCTCCTCCTTTTACTAGAATCGGAAATAAGAAGAAGGTATTCAGTCTATAATTTTTCAAAAATTATAGACATTCAAAATTCGCTATGCTAGTATTAAAAACAATTAGTAAATATTTAATAATTAATTTACTAAAATTTAGGAATTTAGGAATGTAGACATGAGGTGACAAACGTTGGGTTTCTCAATAGGAGTTGATATTGGAGGTACAAAAATTGCTGCTGTGATTGTGGATGAACAGGGTGTTATTTTGTATCGATCAAAAGTGAGTAGTAATACGAATAATTCGGAAAGTATGTTTAAACAAGTAGTTACTTGTATTGATCAGGTGTTAAAAAAAGCAAATCTATCTATCTCACAAATTAAAGCAATGGGAGTAGGGGTTCCAGGGAAGGTAGATCGTTTAAACGGGATAGCTGTTTACCAAAATAATTTACCTTGGATTGATTTTCCATTAGTTAATAGACTTAGAGAGGCATTCTCTATTCATCATATTGTTATCGATAACGATGTTTACATGGCAGCCTATGCGGAGTGGAAGAAGTTAAATGTAGCACCGAATTCCACTTGTGTGTATGTAACGATCAGTACTGGAATTTCATGCTCTATTATCCAAAATGGATCCTTTTTGAGAGGAGAAGGATTTGCTGGAGAAATTGGCTTGTGTCCTATTACAGGTGTTGATGGACAACTAACCACTTTAGAAAATGCAGCATCTGGGCCTGCTATATATAAGCTTGCTAGAGAGAGAATGGGGAATTCCATTACATCAACACAAGACTTTTTTCAGGCGTATATTGCTGGGGATAAGTTAGCTAGCGATGTTATGGATGAGGTTATTCCTGCGATTTCTCAAGGTATTTATTCGATTATTAGTTTATTAGATCCACATCAAATTGTACTTGGTGGGGGAGTTATAAATCATCATCCATTTCTACTAGATTTAATTAAACAAAATATTGGTCCGTTTTTAATCTCTGAGCAAAAAGAAGCGCTTGGGCGAATTACCGGGAGCAAATTAAAGGGAGATTCAGGTGTGATTGGCGCTGCACTTTGCAGTTGGGAGAATGTAATGTGCAGTAATACAACTCCTGAACAAAATTTCACTTTTTAAAGACCTAACATTTAGTAGGAGGTGGAAAAGCAAGCGAAGCTAGGTCTTTTACAAATTGCTATAGGAAGGTGACAAGATGAAAAAATTTTATGTAGTATTGATTATTTTTCTCGTATTTACGTTAGGGGCATGTTCCTCGAATGATGAGGGTGCTAGCGCTGATGGGAAAGCAACAATTAAATATGCATACTGGGATAAGAATCAAGAGGATATGTTAAAGGATATTGTGAAAGCGTTTAACAAAGATTATCCGAATATTCAGGTGAAATTGGAATTAACTCCATATGATCAATATTTTACAAAATTAGATGCTGCTGCAACAGGTGGAAGCTTACCGGATGTTTTTTGGATGAATGGGCCGAACTTTGTAAAATATGCTTCCAATGAGATGCTTGAACCGATAAATAATCGTATCAAGGATGATGAGCTAGATTTGTCTCCATATCCTAAAGGACTGCTAGGTCTATATCAATATGAGGATAAGACCTATGCGCTACCTAAAGACTATGACACTGTTGGATTATGGTATAATAAAAAACTTTTTGATGAAGCAGGGATTGATTATCCGAATGAGGCATGGAAATGGGATGATCTCGTGGAAGCTGCCAAAGCACTAACAAACCCAGATAAAGATATCTATGGCATTGCCGCCTTTATTCAAGATGCGCAAGCTAGTTATTTTAATACTATTCTAGCAAATGGTGGTTATATTATTTCTGAAGATAAGACAGAATCGGGTTTCGATGATCCAAATACGATAGATGGTATTCAAAAATATTATGATTTAATTCACAAACATAAGGTTTCACCGACACATGCCCAAATGGAAACAACAGATGCAACAAGTATGTTTGAATCAGGAAAGGTTGCGATGATGTTTCAAGCTTCGTATATGATTCCACAATTTAAAGCAAATGAATATACGAACGAGCATGCTGATGTAGCCCTTTTACCAGAAATGCAAAAGCGCTCAAATGTAATCCATGGATTAGGAAACGTCATAGCTAAGAACTCAGAAAACAAAGATGCAGCTTGGAAGTTTGTAACGTTCCTAAGTTCAGAGAAAGCCGCTGTTATGCAAGCGGAATCAGGAATTATTCCTGCATATGAAGGCACACAAGATGCTTGGACAAAATCGACCCCTAATTTTAATTTACAAGTATTTTTAGATATGGCTGAGGTCGCAGAACCTTACCCTGTGTCCAAGGATACTTCCAAATGGTCCACAATTATACAGGATAATCTAGCTAAGGCTTGGTCTGGTCAAATAACTGTAGAAGAAGCAAGTGAAAAAATAGATAAACAGATGGAAGAAGTTCTAGCAAGTGAGTAATATATTAAGCTCAGTACATCGAGGTGATTATATATGAAGGATACTAAGGTAGCGACACGCCAGATGTCGACACTAAAAAAGAATGATATTTTCTGGGGTTATTTATTTATTGCACCAACATTATTGGGCTTACTAATCTTTTATATTTTCCCTGTCTTTCAAACATTCTATTATAGCTTCAATGATTGGGGAGATTTTGGTAATTACAGCTGGTCAGGCTTACAAAATTATAAAGACATGTTCGATGATCCGCAAATATGGTATTCATTTAGAAATACGCTTGTTTATGCGTTTGTAATGGTTCCATTTAGTATTGCTATTTCGATCGTAATAGCTGTATTGCTAAATCAAAAGATAAAGGGTCTTACTATATATCGTACATTGTTTTTTCTTCCGGTTGTCACAATGCCAGCAGCAATAGGGATGATTTGGAAATGGTTATATAATGCAGACTATGGAATTATTAATCATATGCTTGAATGGTTTTCTATTGACGGTCCTAGCTGGCTCACGGATCCTAATTGGGTTTTAATATCCATCATTATAGTAGGAACCTGGAGCGCGATAGGAACAAATATGGTTATCTTATTATCTGGATTACAAGGAATACCAAAGTCTCTATATGAAGCAGCGTCTTTAGACGGGGCTAGTCCTATATACTCATTCTTTAAGATTACGTTGCCTTTACTTTCACCAACGATCTTTTTTGTTGCTGTTATTTCATTTATTTCTGCTTTTCAAGTATTCGATTTTATATTTATGATGGTCAGCCCAACCAATCCAGCAATTGACAGTGCTCAATCCGTTATTTACTTGTTCTATCATTATGCATTTGTTATTGGAGAGAAAGGTATTGCAGCGGCAATTGCTTTTGTGTTGTTTATTATCATTCTCGTATTAACAATCATTCAATTTAGATTACAAAAACGCTGGGTTCATTATGAGTAGAAAGAAGGTGTTTGTATGGAAAATGTCAGTAAATCTCGGAAACTAGTCATCCACTTATTATTACTATGTGGTGCAATATTAATGATTGGTCCGTTTTTATGGATGATATTAACCTCATTGAAAACAGTTGGGGAAGCAGCGCAAATTCCGCCAAAAATATTTCCAGAAGTCTTTCAGTGGAGCAATTATAAAGAGATATTTGACTCATTTCCTTTTGCTGGATTCTATTGGAATACTTTTATTACAACTATTATTAAAACGATTGGACAGTTATTCTTATGTTCTTTAGCAGCATACGCATTTGCGCGTATTAAGTTCCCAGGAAGAAATTTCTTTTTTATTTTATATTTGTCTGTATTAATGATACCTCCACAGGCTTTTTTAATACCACAGTACCAAATTATAGCTAATCTAGATTTGTTAAACACATTAACAGCCCTCGTTCTTCCAGGATTATTTAGTGCTTTTGGAACGTTTTTATTACGGCAATTTTTTATGACGATGCCAGATGAATTAGAAGAGGCTGCGAAGATAGATGGCTGTAATCATTTCCAAATCTATTGGAGGATTATGTTACCATTAGCTAAACCAGGGTTAATTGCTCTTGCTATCTTTACGATACTCTGGTCATGGAATGATTTTCTATGGCCGTTAATTGTTAATAGCTCTCCTGATAAGATGCCTTTATCAGCAGGGTTAGCTTCATTACAAGGGCAATATAGTACGAATTATCCCGTATTAATGGCTGGAACGTTTTTAGCATCTTGGCCGTTAATCATCATCTTTATGTTATTCCAAAAGGCATTTGTTGAAGGTATCGCTCTATCAGGGCGAAAAGGGTAATGTTATCTTAAATAATCGAAATCATTTGTAGGAGGAGAGGGGCGATCACAGTGCGAAAAATAAAAGCGGTTCTAATTGGGGCAGGAGATAGAGGAGCTAAAGCATATGCTCCTTATGCAATAAATTATCCGCATGAATTAGATATTGTCGCAGTCGCTGAGTTAAACAAAGATAAAAGAAAATCTATTGCCGATACGCATCATATTTCGGAAGATAAGTGCTTCTCTTCGTGGGAAGAATTACTTGAAGCAAATATAGAAGCAGATGTTGCCTTCATATGTACACTGGATCGACAACATTTTAAACCGACGATAAAGGCGATTGAAAAAGGATACCATATTTTATTGGAGAAGCCGATGTCTCCAGATCCTGCAGAGTGTATTGAAATGGAAAGAAAAGCGAGACAGCATAATAGGTTGCTGACAATTTGCCATGTACTTAGATACACAAATTTTTGGTCAACGATAAAGCGAGTGATTGATGAAGGAACGATTGGAGATATTGCTTCTATTCAATTGAATGAGAATGTAGAAATTATGCATATGTCTCATAGTTTTGTTAGAGGAAATTGGAATAATAGTAACCATTCTAGCCCAATGATTTTGCAAAAGTCTTGTCATGATATGGATATATTAATGTACTTAATGGATCAGCCATGTAAGCATATAAGCTCTTTCGGTTCACTCATGCATTTTCATGAAGGAAATAAACCACATGGAGCTCCAGAAAGATGCTTGGACGGTTGTCCGGTTGAGAATGAATGTCCCTTCCATGCTGGAAATTATTACTTAGGTGAAGGAAAGGGCTGGGCGAAGAAATTTACGACGGACCATACTCGAGAAGGAATTATACGTGCATTGGAAACAACTCCTTATGGGAAATGTGTGTATCAATCTGACAATAATGTGGTGGATCATCAAGTTGTTAATTTAGAATTCGTAAATGGAGCCACAGCTACGTTTAGTATGTCTGCTTTTACAAGAGAGCAAACTAGAATTGTGCAAATTATGGGAACGAAAGGTGAAATTAGAGGGAAGATGGATGAAAATAAGATTTCAATTTATGACTTTTTGTCCAAACATGAAACAGTTATTCATTTAAGCAAGCCTGTAAGTGGTCACGGTGGTGGTGATGAAGGAATCGTGCGTGATTTCCTTCGAGAAGTAAGAAGCTTTGATGGAGAAATCAATATAAGCAAGACCTCTGCAACGAAATCATTGGAGAGTCATCTCATTGCTTTTGCCGCTGAGGCGTCTAGACTTGAAAATGGTAAAGTCATTCTACTGGAGCATTTTCTGAAAGAGAATAGGAAACCTAGTTTATCACAGTGAGCAACCTGTAAGCCTACCACCTTCGCTATAAACCAAAGTAGAATTAAAAGAAGTTGAAGTGGGTGATGCAGCTAGGATTAGTGGGGATGAAGAACATCTCCCCTTTTTCTTTATCCTACATATAACTGGCAGTAATACCCGTACGCAAGATACCACTATGGGGAAGTAGGGGATCGCCTGCCAGTAAATGTCCGATTGATTCAAAGCTTTAGGTCATAGCCGTGTGGTACGAACCATCCGTGGGGGATAAAACAAACCTCCTACTGTTTCACTTTATATGCGAATGAACAGACTGGTGCCTTCTTAAATCGAAAAATAAATGGTTAATATATGGCAGAAATCTTTCTGTCATTTTTCTTTGTAAGTTAAGAAAGTATAAAATCAGTGCAATGACTGCGTTAAGCCAAGTAGTTATTTTGAAATGTTT
>NZ_BAAACY010000028.1:0-28474 GCF_039521925.1 Virgibacillus salarius
AAAAAAAGTGATACGCCCTAAATTGGCGTACCACTTTTTTCAGTTACTGGGTTTTGTCCCAGCCCCTTTTTATCCCGCCTATAACTGGCAGTAATATCCCCATTTTATGCAATAAAGTGAAACCTATATGGTTACAGGGAATCAACTGCCAGTAAATGTCCGATTGGTTCGGGCCTACATGGAAGTAGGTCACAAAGGCGTTACCACAGGACGTGGCGAATGAAGCCTTTGTACGTATTTGTTTCAGTAAAAGCCGGATGGAAATTTCACTTTATTTAATCGTCATCGTCTTCTGTATCAATGTCCATTTCTATAATATCACCGTTCTTTGCATCAAGTTCAAAGTCTGCTTCTTTCTTACCATTTCTTAATTCAACTTCATATACTAGCTGATTGTCATCCTCATCTAGCTCAATGCTTATTACGTTACCATCAAAGTTTTGTTTAGCAATTTCTTTCGCTTTGTCAACACCAATGATAGCTTCCTTATCTAATTGAACGGATGAATCATCCTGCAAATCATCGTCTTTTCTTTCTGTGGAGCTTTCGTGTAGTACTTCTCCTGTGTTAGCGTCTAGCTTAATATCATGCTCAATATTCTTTTCTTTTACTTCTACTTCATACACCGCTTTATCCAAATCCTTTTCCAATTCTAATTCAGTAATCGTTCCAGAATACTGCTCCTCAACCATTTGACGAACCTGATCACTATTTATTTTTGGATTTGCTTCATCAGCTTGTGAGTGATAAATGCCTGTTCCAAAAATCGTAGCTCCTATAAGTGTTCCTATTACAATACTAAATGTTTTTTTCATTTTATTATTCCTCCTCATTTCTTGTTAGTTATATCATAACCATTAAGAATAAGAAGACCGTGTGAATAACATTAGAATTTAATGAGAAAAAATAAATCTATTTTAACGTAGCACATAATTACATGTAATCATTAATCTGTTAAGAAAAACAAAAGATGGTGAGAAAGTCTTTTCTGATTCAGGATGCTCTCCATTCCCCTTTTCATGCAAAAATAATAAAGCATGGGTGTATGAAAAGTAATGGCGTTTTAAAGAATAACTGCCGAGGCAACGCCTCGACAGTTTCTGAATAGCTCAAAGTGAAACTTCAATCAGTGGGGTCTTACTGTCAGTTATATGCGGAATCCACTTAATCATCATTATCTCTTTCTATATCTTTATAAATAACTTCACCTGTAAATGCATCAATGGTAATATCAGCCTCGTCTTCTCCTTTAACTAATTGCACCTCATAAACCATCCGACCATCATCTTTATCAAGTTCTAATTCTTCAATGGTTCCTTCAAATTGCTCTAAAGCAAGTGCTCGCGCTTTAGCTTTAGTAATAATAACTTCTTTTTCTGACTGCTGATTTTCCTTATCATTATTGGAATCCGCTTTTTGTTCCTTTTCTTTCTTCTCTTTAGACTCATGGGTAGAATCATCGTCAACAGAGATACTCAGCTCTTTTAAATTTAATACTTTTCCAGTATTTTCATCTATTTGAATATCGTAGGCTTTACCTTTATGATCAATAATTGCGTGAAAATAACCATGTGTTTCATCTTTTTCTACTTCACCATGAATACTTCCCGGATATTGTGATGTTATTATGTTTTCTGCTTCTAATTTAGAAATTTCTGCACCAGATGATCTAATGCTAAAATAAAATATACCCAAGCTTAGCAGGCTAATCGCTACAATACTAGCTATAATGGTACTTACTTTCTTATTCAAGTTCACCCCTCCTTACTTCCCAAAGTTACTAAACATATCTGAGAAGCTACGGTGATTCACATTAAAATTTACTAAGAATAGAGTGTTCGTTCTGTCACTTTTATGCGGAATAAACAATTGGAAGACTAACAGTAAAGGTTGAACCTTCTTTCATTTCACTTATAACTGCTATTTTCCCTTGATGTTCTTTTACTATTGCCTTTGCTATTGCAAGACCTAAGCCTGTTCCACCTGTATCCCTACTACGAGCTTTGTCTACACGATAAAACCTTTCAAAGATCCGATCCAGCTCCTGTGCAGGAATTCCAGCCCCATAATCCCTTACCGAAAAAACAGCCTGATTATTATTCGCTTCTAACCTAACTTCTATCTTTTCATTACTATATTTAAGCGCATTATCTATTAAAATGTAGATTACCTGCTCTAACTGATCACGGCTACCATTTACCAATAATTTTCGCTGTACTTGATCAAATTGTATCTCTCTGGAATAAGCGCCGCGAAACGTAGTGACTGTTTCTTCTACTAAGTCAGCTATATCTACTTTTTTCATGACAGCTGACTCCTTATTTTTTGCCAGGCTTAGCATTTGCTCCACGAGTTTGCTCATACGATCTGCTTCAGAATCAATAGCCTCGATAGATTCCTTAACTAGTGATGGATTGCCCGTTCCTCTCCGCTCCAACAATTGAGCATAACTTTTTACTATTGATATAGGAGTTTTCAATTCATGAGATGCATCAGATACAAATATTTCCTGCTTTTCAAAATTATCCTTTAAGTGATCAATCATCTCATTAAATGTCTTCTCCATCTCATAAATTTCATCCCGAGATCGTTTGTCTACATCAATTTTTTTCCAACTCGCTTCTTTCATATTTTCTCGCATGGTATGAATAAAAGCTTTTATTGGATTTAATAAAAACCGACTAAGTACATTTCCAGCGATAATAATTGGAATAAGCATGATTCCAGATGCAGCTAGCAGTACGTAAAACAAGGTAGTCATTGTATTATCTAAGGTTACAAGGTGCTTGGATACTTGTAAGGTAACTACCTCACCTGCATGTTTTCCTGTTTCCCAAATAATCGGTTTAGATACAACTGCAACATCGGGTTCATGCGCCTGCTTTTGTATCATTTGTGTTTCTGTATTCGTAAATTTAGGTGCCAACTTATAATTACTCGATTGAGAAGAACTTTTCATTGCTGTCTCTGACCGATCAACGATTTGGATCATACCTTGCTGCGGCGAAAATGAACGTAGCAGCTCTTTAGATGTAACATCAGGATGTTCTTTAATCGTTTTTACCAACGTATCTGTTTGTTCTGCCAACTGCTCCAATTGACTATCGGTAGAAATTTTATAAAACAAAACATAAATGGACGTATTAATTAATACAATTAATACGAGCATGAACAAGCTTGAAAACAATTGAATCTTTGTTCGCAACCTCATGAGACATGATCCTTTATCGTGTAACCAACACCTCGCACAGTTTGTATGTATGCTTGATCATAACCTTTATCCACTTTCTGGCGTAAATAACGAATATATACATCAACAACATTGGTATCTCCAAAATAATCAAATCCCCAAACCTGCTCAATTAATTGCTCTCTTGATAAAACAATGTTTTTATTTTTCAACAGACAAACAAGCAAGTCAAATTCCCTAGGTGTTAATTCAATTTGTTCATCCTCACGTTTCACTTCTCTGCTTTGTGGATTGATATGCAAATTCCCAACAGATAGCGTATCACCATTACTATCATATTTCTTAACCGGAGTCCTTAAATGCACGCGAATCCGTGCAAGTAATTCCTCAATTTGAAATGGTTTCGTGATATAATCATTCGCACCTAAATCTAAGCCACTGACCTTATCATGCACCTGATCTCTTGCAGTTAACAAGATAATCGGTGTCCTCTCATCTGATCTTCTTACTCTTCTTAAAACCTCTAAACCGCTAAGCTCTGGAAGCATAATATCCAGAAGTACAAGATCCCAATCCTTAGCTTCTATTAATTGTAGTGCATCCTTTCCATTAGCTGCCACTTCTGTCACATACTGCTCATATTCTAATTCAAGTTGTAAAACTCGACTTAATTTCTGTTCATCCTCAACAATTAGTATATTTGGTTGACTCATGCTATCACCTGCTTTTTTATACTTATCTTGCTATCAAATCCAGCCTTTATTTGTAATTTTAAAAACATGTATCGTTATCCGTCTAGACGAATGATACATACCCTACCATTCTATCCTAGCATATATACACGTATTACGGAGCTCATCACTATCTATAGCTCGAGAATCCTGTCTGTGAATACCTTCCAAGGTGTAGCCTAGACGCTCGCATATTGCTCTACTTCGCTCATTTCGTTCATCACATTTGATCTCCACCCGGTTTGCTCCTAATGTTTGAAATGCAAATTCAGTCAGGCCCGCTACTGCTTCCGTCATATACCCTTTTCCTTGGCATCTAGAATCAATCCAATAACCAATTTCAAATTTCGAAACGTCCCAATCGATACGATGTAGACCTGTGCTACCAATAAAAGCTCCACTTACTCGGTCGAAAATAAGAAAACGTAAATCCTCCCGCTTTAAAAAATCCACATGCGATTCTCTTATATTTATTTCTGTTTCTTCAAGTGTCTGTTCACTTTTTGCAAAAGGAAGCCACTTTTTTAATTCTTTTCTACTTGCTTGAATTGCTTCATAGACAGCTGTACCATCTCCTGGTAGTGGTAAGCGAATAAATAGCCTTCTCGTGTGAAATTCTTGTGGGAATTCTTTTAATATTGGTTGCTGCATTGCTCCTTTTCCCCTTCATCTTTAATTTTTATCCATTATACTGAGTAACAAAGGAAATGAAAAGAAGTTTTAAAGGGAGGTCATCAAATGCTAGCATTAGATCATATTGTAATAGCCAGTAAGGATCCAGCTCATGCAGCGCATCAATTAGCTTTACAGCATGGTATAAAAATCGTGGAAGGAGGAAGACATGAGTTTTGGGGAACTTATAATTATTTAGCCTATTTTGCAAATGATTGTTATGTAGAATGGCTTGGGATTTTTGACAAGCCCGTTGCAGAGCAATCGTCTAATCCACTAATTAAGCAACTCGTTACAACTCTTCAACAAAATGAAGAACTACCTGTTCAAATTGCATTAAGAACAGATCATTTAGGTAAATTTATCGACCAATTTCAAGCCTCTTCGATGAAATACACTGGACCTGTCGCAGGACATCGAAGAAAACCTGATGGAACTAATTTGTCATGGAAAATGCTATTTCCACAAGGGCAAAGCAATCTCCCCTTCTTAATAGAGTGGGATAACCAGATAAATAAACCGGATAACGCTCAATTCCTTAATAAACAGCAAATTAAAAGTGTAGCTTACCCCTTTCCAAGCAACAATTTTAACAATATTTACCAAGAACAGATTAAAAATGATGGAATTATATTAGCGAACACATATTTACACCTCAGAAAAGAAAAGGAGATTGATTTTCAGATTAAGTAAAACGTCTTGAGGGAGCAGAACTATTTTTCTCCCTCTATTTTTATAGAAAAAATACTAGTAAACAAACAGCGCATGTACAGTTAACCTTACAACGTCTATGTTCATCCCAAACACGCCTCTTATTTCTGAATATATTTTATTGCTCGAATAGTTTAAATTGGTAATTTCGGCATATTGTTCACAATATCATCCAATGCTAATCTATTAGCAAGGACTTATCCTATCAAATCAAGCTACATGACACTTATTTTCTTAAAGATGACCAAATAATTGAGATATCCACCATGCCAACGGGTTTGTTCTCATTACTTATAGCTCTATTTTGTAGATTTTAAAAAATTAAAATCACAAGGAGGAAGAAAATGAGTAACAGAAAAAAAGTTTGGTTTGAAGAGGCTGGTCGCAGACTCGATCCGAGTTTAGTAGAACAATTACGGATAAAACGCAGAGAAGATCCTTACGAAACAACAAATGAAAAATTACCAGTAATCGTATACTATTCTAGAGACACCGATGATAATAAGAAAAAAGATTTATTTCATAGTTGTCAACTAGACAACCATAGTAAATTAGACAAAGAAATTGGCAGAAGATCAATCTGTGGAGACTTAACCCCACAAATGATTAAACAGATTAAAGATCACGATGCCGTTGAACGCATTTTTTATAATCGTACCGTAACCGCCTTATTAGATGTTGCCAGTAAACAGATTGGCTCTATCGACATCCAAGAACAGAGCGGACTAACTGGAAAAGGAGTTAGCATTGCAGTAATTGATACTGGCGTACATCCACATGCTGATTTAACACAACCCACCAATCGTGTGATCGCCTTCAAAGATTTTATAAATAATCAGAACGAACCATACGATGATAATGGACATGGCACCCATTGTGCTGGAGACGCTGCTGGGAATGGACATCAATCAGAAGGGTTATATACCAGCCCCGCTCCCGAGGCTTCGATCATTGGTGTAAAAGTACTTGACGAGAATGGTAGTGGTAGATTATCCACGATCATTGAGGGAATAGATTGGTGTGTAACTAATAAACATAACTACAACATTCGCATTATTTCGCTTTCATTAGGAGCACAGGCATATGAATCTTATCGAGATGATCCATTGGCCGTAGCAGTACAAGAAGCTTGGCATCAGGGGATTGTCGTTTGTGCAGCAGCTGGTAATAGTGGCCCTGAACAAACCACAATCACTACGCCTGCTATCAATCCCTTTATTATTACCGTAGGATCAACAATGGATCAAAATACAGAAGAACGTTCTGATGATCATATTGCTACTTATTCTAGCAGAGGACCAACCATTGACTCACTAATTAAACCAGATATCTATGCACCAGGTACGGATATAATCTCCTTATTAGCACCCAACTCTAAAATAGAACAACAAGTACCTGAGCAAGTTGTAAATGATTATTATTTACAACTATCTGGAACATCTATGGCTACTCCTATCTGTGCTGGTGTAATTGCACAAATGTTAGAAGCAAATCCGAATCTAAGCCCAAATGATATTAAAAGTATCTTGCAAACAACCTCCAAACCGGTGCTCAACGACCTTTGGGGATATATAGAGGCAACAAGTGCCGTTAATATGGCTACTGACTATATGCTTTTTCAAAAAACCGCAAAATAAGAATTGCCTTCTAACGTACCACAAATACATGAAAATATATAGTGAAGCTTCAATCTGTGGATCTTACTGCAAGCTATATACGGGATAAATTTCAAACGAGGCTGGAACAAAACACAACTTCTTTACTCAAAATACGGATAATCATGTTATCAATAGGAGGGTCATCGCCGCACCGTGAAAATATACGCGCTTTCCACGGGCAACGGCCTCAGCTAACTTGGCAAAGAAAAACACGTTACCACGTGGATCTTCGGACTCGTGCTGTTCCCGCCGGAGTCTCGCTTATTTCAGGTGCTAAAGAATGATTCTGATCAAAAAACGAACGATAATTAATTTCAACTAATCATCATTCATTTTTAATTGTTTCTCATTCTTTTGTCTCAGCCTCGTTTTTGTATGAGTAAAAGAAATCCTATCATTTGCTTGAATTTTTACTACATCTCCATTTTGTATTTGATAAATACCACAGCCTTCCGTTGCTTCTAATTTGCCATTAAGCAGGTAAATGCCTGCTCGTTCGTCTATTCCGTAATTATCGGAATCTATATGAGCTTGAACAGCTTGCTTTAAATGTTCCTCATCCTGCCACTGTGAGAAGTGAACGGCGATTACAAGCTTTGAAAGTAATCCTAGACCAGCTCTTTGTTGATAAATACCTTTCACATTATCTTTTGGCGAAATAATACAAAATTTAGGACTAATTAATGCCCAAGCTGAAAATCCCGCTACAGGGGCACCAAGCTCATACCGATGTTTAATTACATCGGAAATGGGTGAATCAACAATGTAATCAGCATAAAGGTTTGTATTTCCTCCGCCAATTAGAATTCCAGAGCTTTCTTTTACAGTATTTATGACAGTCTCTACTGGAGTACTCGGAAGCGGTAAATAATTAAAATTTCTAGCTCCTGCTTTCTCTAATAAATTTGTATATGTTGGCATATAAGCTCTCCAACCTTTTCGCTCGATAAAGAGGACGGATATAGAACCGGCAAATACATTACTTTGTTTCATAAAAAGACTAGCCATTTTACTAGTGAATGGTGGACCGCTACCAAAAAGAAATAGATGATTATCCATAGAGCACCTCTTTCCTTCAATTATTCATTTATACCTATAATAGGTCATGAAGACGTCAGTTGCATAGGTACCATCTCTAGTTAAGTTGTTACTGTTCGGTAACAAGCGATCAAAAAACTGCCGAGAAAAGCTTCTCGACAGTTTTTTATAGTCTAGGAAATTTAGGAATTATAAAATTTACCCATGTGGATAAATACGGGAATGTTGATGCTACGTCAAGCTCCAACGCCCAGAAACGAGGCGACTTCACGAATGGCCCTAATCTAAGTCAGCATTGGCTCGCAAGCACATCATGATTCCTTTATCTCCGTTAACTTGCTCCAGTCACTAGTTTCTAATCGGGCGCTTACGCTTTTGTTCTTATCCTAGTTGTTGATGAAGGAATTCCGTAACTGATTCCGGAGTCTTTGTATAGGCACTATGCTGGTGTGCCTTTTTCTCCCCATTTTGGAAAATTAAAATACTTGGAATTCCCATAACATCATATTTTTCTGCGATGCCTTTAACCTCATCACTATTAATTTCGTACCATTTATAGTTATTGAATTCCTCCAAAATATCACCGATAAACATATCCATTCGCTTACAGTCTGGGCACCAGTCTGCAAAAAACTTAATAATTACCGGCTCTTCATGTTGGATAATTTCATTAAATGCTTCTTCTGATTTAATTGGTTCCATGTCTATCCCTCTCTTTCCTACTACGTCCATTGTAACGATTTTTACGAACTTTGTCTTATTGTTTGCTCTATTTTAATATTCTACTCTTCCTAATATATAAGCAACGAAAAGTCCTCCAGCAAACGAAACAATACTAGTAAGCACTAACGCCGGAGTTTCAGGCCATCCAGGAAACACCACAAATACAGATCCAATAACCATACCAATTATTACGGCAAATGTTGCTGTCTTATGATGTGTTAGGAAATAGTTGATAATCTTACTCATAATAACAATTCCAATCACAATCCCAATTCCTGTGACTACTATAATATCTAACTGAAAGTTACTAATTGCACCGATGACAGTTGGATAAACTCCAAGTATCAGTAACATAAATGAACCACTTATTCCTGGTAAGATCATGGCACTACTTGCAATAAAACCAGATATAAATAACAATATATACGTGGTCGTATTTAATTGGGTTATAATGGCACCCTCATCTGCATTTAAGAAAAACATCGATCCAACAATGATAATCCCTATAACCAGCAACAGAATATGCCTACCTTTAAATGTCGACCTTGCTTCTGCTTTACGAAATAAATACGGCAGCACACCAATAATTAAGCCTAAAAAAAAGAATTGTGTCGGACCAGGATAATGCTCGAAAAGCCACTCTATGACATGACTTAAGAGTAGTATAGCTGTTGCGACACCAATACCTAATGGTACTAAAAAGCCTAATTGTTTTTTCCAATCTTTGCTTAGGAATCCATTAATAGCAGCTATTAATCTATCATATATTCCTAATAATACAGCAATAGTTCCACCGCTCACACCAGGGATAACATCACTTGCTCCCATCAGTATTCCACGATAAATATTTTTCCATTCCATATTATAATCTCCTTAACTAGCAAAAAGTACGTAAGGCTAAATTTGGACATCATTAGCCAACGATAAAAATATCATATCAAATATTAACTACATTTTATAGAATAAGTTCTATTATTTATGAAAATGAATCAGATTTTATCTTTCAACTAATTCTAAAGTCGCTCAATAATCGTAGCATTCGCCATACCCATACCCTCACAAATAGCTACTAATCCGTACTGCCCTTGAATACGCTCTAATTCATGAAGGAGGGAAACGAGTAGCTTTGTACCAGTTGCACCTAATGGATGCCCTAAAGCGATAGCCCCTCCATTTACATTTAATTTACGTTGATCTGCATTTAAATCATGTAACCATGCGATAGGTATAGACGCAAATGCTTCGTTTACTTCATATCGATCTATGTCATCAATGGAGAGGCTTGCTTTATTTAATGCCTGCTTTGTAGCAGCAATTGGTCCAGTCAGCATCAGTGTTGGATCAGAACCAATCACAGTGCGCGCAATTATTTTTGCTCTAGGTTCCAAACCGAGCATAGCTGCTTTCTCCTTCGACATGAGTAATACCGCACTTGCTCCATCACTCATTTGACTCGAGTTCCCTGCCGTAATTCTTCCTTCCTCCATAAAAACTGCTTTTAACTTAGCCAATGCTTCTAATGTAGTATCCCTACGAGGACCTTCATCTGTATCAAACACACTATCCTTTTCTTCACTATGTATAGGTACAATTTCCTTTTGAAACCGCCCCTGATCCACTGCATGGATTGCATGTTTATGACTCCTTAAAGCGTATGCATCCAGCATATTTCTCGATATATGCCAACGCTGTGCAATCTTTTCTGCGGAAACTCCTTGATTAACAATTTCATAATTAGCCGTTAGCTTGTTACTTGGCTTTGTTTCTCCAACATTAGAAAACATTGGTGCCCTTGTCATACTTTCCACGCCACCTGCAATAACTACTTCCATGTCTCCGGAAGCGATAGCTTGCGCTGCGAAATGAACTGCCTGCTGGCTTGAACCACATTGACGGTCAATCGTCACTCCAGGTACATGTACTGGAAATCCAGCAATCAAAGCTGCAGTTCTAGCAATATTACCTGCTTGTTCATTACATTGAGTGACACATCCTAAAATTACATCTTCAATTATATCCTTTTTTACTCCTGCTCGCTTTACTAGTTCCTCAAGAATAATGGCAGCAAGCTCATCGGAACGATCATTCTTTAACGCTCCCTTTCTTCTTCCAACTGCTGTCCTACATCCCTCTACGATTACAACTTCACGCATATCCCTTCCCCCTTCTGGAATGTATATTTCTATTATAACCCTTCAAACTTGTATTCTGAAAGTTTGAAAAAGAATTGAATTTTCGATGGGATATTAAGTTAAACGGATTCTCTTCTAACAAGGTGGGAACTTCTTGGTATTAATTAAAAATGAATGTTTTATTTTATACACACAGGGTAGATAAATGATGTAACCATTTTTAAGAAAGGATTTTTTAAATGAGAAATACACAATATCAACCAACGAAAAACAAGCAACTTTCTGATGCACAAGAAGTCCATTATTCCAAGGATTTCAAACAAGCCGACATCGCTGGTGGATATCGTAAGCCTCGTGTAAAGCAAGCAAAAAATGAAAATCCAGATTTAGTGAAATAGCATAGGTTGCTGATGGATTGACTGTTATCCAGGTTGAACATTCTTAATCATATTCCCCCCTTAAATAGAGGTCTCCAAGATGTACAAGCTATATGCCATACATTTTGGAGATTTTTTTATTTTATTGAAACAAATAATATTATTATTTCGTACTAGTTATTAGCAATTTATTGGAGGTAGTATAGATGACTTTAGCAGCAATGGAATTAATCGATGTGAAAAGGTCAATTGGTAACAAAGAAATTATAAAGGGATTATCCTTTTCTATATATAAAGGAGAGGTCTTCGGTTTCATTGGCCCAAATGGCGCAGGAAAAACAACTACTATTCGTATGATGGTCGGTTTAATGAAACTGACAGATGGTGACATTCATATTTTGGGTAACAGTATTAAAACAAATTATAAAAAAGCGGTGCGTGAAGTTGGAGCGATTGTTGAAAATCCTGAAATGTACCCATTTATGAGTGGATGGCAGAATTTAATGCATTATGCAAGAATGATTCCTGGTGTTACAAAAGATAGAATTAATGAGGTAATTAATCTAGTAGGATTAGAGAAACCCATCCATGACAAGGTTGGAAAGTATTCCTTAGGTATGCGACAACGACTTGGTATTGCTCAGGCGCTGCTTCACAAGCCTTCCGTATTAATTTTGGATGAACCAACAAACGGATTAGATCCCGCTGGCATTCGTGAAATCCGTCAATACATAAGGAAGTTGGCAAAAGAAGAAGATGTTGCAATTATTATCTCTAGTCACTTACTATCTGAAATTGAGCAAATGTGTGATCGGATTGGGGTTATAAAAAATGGTGAATTAATATCCATTCAAGATGTTGGTGAACAAGCATCCGTAGATAATCTTACCAAAATCCAAGTGGAAGTAACGCCACTGGAAAAAGCCAAGAACTTGCTTAAGGAACATTATGATATAGAAACAATTGTAATGGACAACGGCCTTTCCTTCCAAGGCGAGAAAGAAAAAATACCTGCAATCATAAAAACGTTTGTTGAAAATGATTGTTCTATTTATCAAGTTAGCGTAACAAAAGGGACGCTAGAAGATCAATTCTTTGAACTGATTGGAGAGAATACCATTGAGTAGAATGTTAAAACTTATTTATAATGAACAACTAAAAATATATATTCGTAAATCAACATGGGCTATGTACATTATATTAGGCGTCATCATTATTGGTTTGGCAGTTATGACAAATAGCTTTGGCGAATTAGGTGAACAATATCAAGGTGATGATTGGCAGGAAGTACTACAGCAGGAAAATAAAGAATTGCAGAAAGAAGGAGAAGAGGACGAATTTGTAGGTAGCTTAAACGCAAGTATCATCGAGGAGAACAATTATTACTTAGACAATAATATTCAACCAACACCCTACGGTGCTTGGCAGTTCCTAAGGGAAAACATGTTGCTACTTTCCGTAGTAAGCTTATTGACAATTATAATTGCAGCTGGAATTGTTGCAAATGAATTTCGCTGGGGTACCATTAAACTATTATTAATACGACCAATCAGTCGTAGTGGTATATTATTATCTAAATATATTTCTGTCTTATTATTTGCCTTATTTACATCCATTTTTGTTTTTCTATTCTCCTTTATTATTGGCGCAGTATTCTTTGGTGTGGAAGGAATGAATCCATCCATAGTAAGTAACGAAGCTAGCGGTTATACGACTATTTCATTAATACCAACTATTTTCTCAGAATATGGATACAGTATGGTCAACCTTGTAATGATGACAACTTTCGCATTTATGATTTCTACCGTATTCCGTAATAGTGCGTTAGCAATTGGTACTGCCATTTTCCTCATGATGGCTGGGAATTCGATTGTAGGCTTTTTCCAAGATAAGGAATGGGCAAAATATATCTTATTTGCAAATACAGATTTAAGTCAATATGCAGATGGTAGAACACCATGGATTGAAGGCATGACATTAGGATTTTCCATCACAATGTTAATTATTTATTATGTAGTATTCATCCTTTTATCTTGGTTATTTTTCACGAAACGAGATGTAGCAGGACAATAGAAAAGTGTTTTCAGCAATTTTCTATCCATTTTTCTTGGTTAGAACAATTCGTTCTAACCAAGAAAAAACATTATGATATAAATTTTACGAAACACATATTATAATAGATGCATACCATACTATTGAACTATTGACCTTAGCAATCGGGGTGTTTTTCGTGAAACGATACTTAACAGTATTTTTTATTGGATTGAGTGCTATTATATTAGTTGTTGGGCTAAGAACTAACTTCCAATGGAACGGAATTGTTTCTTGGGGATTGTCCTTTATATTCCTTTTATTTGCAGCTTATTTTACGAAGTATATTCCGAATGAGAAAGAGCGTAACAAGCATTAGACAACCCAACAATATCATTTTATTTTTTGAGATACTCCATCGGGCTGAGACATATTTACCAGCCCGTCTTTATTTAAATCAACCCCCGCTCTTCAGTTACGCACCATTGTCAAGGCGTTCAATTTTTAAACACTTTTGCCCTCCAACGCTATTAAAATGAATATTTCTCCTTTAACGATTGAGGTGCCATTTTCACCATCCATTGAAGTAAGAAAATTGCTACCGTCACATCATCCAGTAAGCCAAATCCTAATAAAAAATCTGGAATTAAATCGAATGGTAGAAGAAAATAACCGATGATAAAGCCTGCAAATAATAATTTCTTTGCTGTTGCAATATCCTCAGCAATGAAAAAGTCTTTTATAAACGGGACAGAACGAGGAAATGTAAATAAGAAACGTATTCTTCTTAATACCTTTTTCATGAGTAAAGCACTTCTTTCTATCTAATGTCTTCGATAATTTACCGATTGTACTTAAAAAGCTATTATATATTCTATATTGTCCTCCTAATGCGCCGACGATATACTAGGCTGTATTCCTATGATGTTCATTATGACCTATTCATTTCAGTTGTAAAACTACAGGATGAAACAAAGAGGTTCTAATTGTAAACAAAAACCATTATTGATGAAGCTGATTTTCTGGAATTGTTATATAAATCAACTTGTCATCCTCCTGTGATGGGCTCCCTCTCCCATCAGTATTATTGGTAATTACATATAACCCATGTTGATCTGCAAACACATCACGTATTCTTCCGATATCTGAAATAACCTCCACTTCACTTCCAGTCATTGGGTTAAATTGACGAAGTGCCTCTCCTCTTAATGATGCAAAATAGAAGTTTCCATGTAAATTAGCCATTCCAGAAGGTGCCCACGTCTGTTCGTTCGAGTGTACAATTGGCTGCTCCATCCCATCTTGCGCTTCATCTCCCTGAATAATTGGCCAGCCATAGTTGTTACCAGCTTTTATATGATTAATTTCATCGTGTGCATCGGAGCCATGTTCCGTAGCGTATAATTGCCCCTCCACATCCCAAGCAAGTCCTTGAGGATTACGATGACCATAAGAATACACATACGAATTACCAAAAGGATTATCTTCTGGGACAGTCCCATTTAATTCCATCCGTAATATTTTTCCTGCTAAACTATTTTTACTTTGTGCCAATTCTGGATTCGTCGCATCTCCAGTTGTAATATATAGCCGATTATCTGGTCCTATTTCTAACCTTCCACCTTGGTGATATTCACCACCCGGTATTTCATCGATCATACGCTCTGTCTCTATCCAGTTACTTTCTTTTTCCTCTATTTTAACCACTCTTTGAAAATAAGCTCCACTTTTTTCGTAGGAATAGTAAGCAAATGCTGTTTGTGTTGATGAAAAATCTTCTGGAAATGCCAGCCCTAATAAGCCAGCCTCCGATTGCTGAGATAAATCTGCAGCAAACTCCACTCGCTTGCGCTGTACCTTTCCTTCCTTTACTGTAACAATATGACCTGTTCGTTCACTAATATAAATACGATCATCTACAACCTCGATCTCCCATGGCTCTTGTAGGTTAGTTGCTAGTACTCTACGCTGATCACTTGAGGTAGTTACGTTCTCTTTTTCCTTTTCAGGTTGTTGATTTTTTTGATCTGCAAAATCGCTTTCATCTTCCGTACAGCCCGTTAAAAATACCATTACAACAAGTACTATAAGAAAAAAAATGAAGTTACGGATTGTTAACACCTCAACATATGATTATTTTTGTTTAGTATTCCCATTCGTATATAAGAAAAACGGAGCAAAATTCGCTCAGTCCTTATCACTACATGCTCAGATTTACGCTTCCTCTAGTAGCTATTATGGAATAATAGCTACTGCTTGCTTGACCACCACTCCGGCTGCCCACTTCCCTTTCCGTGGGGTTTGTCCTTCAGCTAACTTTTTTAGCAAAACCCGCTCAAAAAAGTGGATCTTCAGGTCAAACATTTCCCACAGGAGTTGAAGTGGCCGGCCTTCGCTATCATCAGGCTCTACAACGCTAGCATGAAGTAACACAGCTGCTTTTATACTCACGGATAACGATTTTCACTTTACCCATTGTAAAAAAAGTCAACCTATTACTTATGACAGTATTGTTGCACCTTCTCATAGCGGAGACGAATTACGTAGACTCCTGTGGGATTAGCGCGAGCCGAAAATCCACTTTGCAACGTGTTCTTCTTTGCAAAGTTAGTTGAGGCCGCGCCCGCGGAAAGCGAAGTAATTAGTCGGAGCATTGCCAATATACATCAAATTTCAAAATAACTACTTGGCTTAACGCAGTCATTGCACTGATTTTATACTTTCTTAACTTAGCACAAAAGCGCAAGCGCCCGAATAGAAACGTAGCGACTGTCAACGGAGATAAAGGAAGCACGATGAGCTTGCGAGCCGATGATGACTTAGATTAGGGCGATTCGTGAAGTGGCCTCGTTTCTGGGCACTGGAGCTAGATGCAGCTCAACACTCCCCATATTTAACCACATGGGCAAATTTTATAATTTCCTAAACGATAAGCAAAAACACCAAAAGTAATCCATCTACTTTCGGTGCCTTCATCCTTTAGCCTAGCTTATTTTTCTTTGCTGCTTTCTCTCGCTCATTTTTATTTAAGATTTTTTTACGTAATCTTACCGACTCAGGTGTTACTTCACAATATTCATCATCATTTAAATACTCAATAGCTTCTTCTAGAGACATATCACGAGTTTTTCTAATGGTTGCGGTTTGGTCTTTTGTAGCAGAACGCACATTTGTTAAGTGCTTTTCTTTGGTAATATTTACAGTTAAATCATTGTCACGATTATGTTCACCAACAATCATACCAGCATAAACTTCTGTTCCTGGATTAACAAAAATAACGCCACGATCTTCTAATTGCATAATCCCATAAGTAGATGCTTTACCATTCTCAAGAGCAACAAGTACTCCTTCTCTTCTACCACCAACTTGACCTTTAATCACGGGTTCATAATTATCAAAGGTATGGTTTAGAATCCCATAACCACGTGTTTGTGACATAAATTCAGTAGAGTAGCCTAATAACCCACGAGATGGAACTTTAAATTCTAACCGAACTTGTCCATTCCCTTGGTTTACCATATCAAGCATTTCACCTTTTCTTGCACCAAGTGATTCCATAATTGCACCCGTATATTCTTCTGGAACATCAACCTGTACACGTTCTACTGGCTCACACGGAACGCCATCAATTTCTTTAATGATTACCTGTGGTTTAGACAACTGTAATTCATAGCCTTCCCGCCGCATGTTCTCAATTAGAATGGATAAGTGGAGTTCACCACGACCAGAAACAACCCAAGCATCTGGAGAGTCTGTCGGTTCAACTCGTAAACTGACATCTGTCTCTAATTGCTTCATCAAGCGCTCTTCTATCCTACGTGAAGTGATATATTTGCCTTCCCTACCAGCAAATGGACTATTATTAACAAGGAAAGTCATTTGTAGTGTTGGCTCATCAATTCGTAGCCAAGGTAATGCTTCCGGATGATCCTGCGGACATATCGTTTCACCAACATTAATGTCCTCCATACCTGCTACTGCAACTATATCGCCTGCTACTGCTTCTTGAATTTCTATTCGTTTTAAGCCAATAAATCCAAACAGTTTAGTAATGCGGAATGATTTTTGAGTACCATCCTTTTTAAGGACAACCACTTGCTGACCAACACTTATTTTTCCTCTAACTACTCTACCGACTCCAATTCTTCCAACGTAATCATTATAGTCAAGTAACGTAATTTGGAACTGTAGTGGATCTTCACGATTATCTACTGGTGCTGGAATATGCTCAAGAATAGTCGTAAATACTGGATCCATTGTTTCCTCTTGTTCCTCAGGTTCAAGACCCGAAGTACCATTTAATGCAGAAGCATATACAACAGGAAATTCTAATTGCTCATCATCTGCACCTAATTCAATAAATAAATCAAGCACTTCATCAATTACTTCATGTGGGCGTGCATTAGGACGATCAATTTTATTAAGCACAACAATTGGTGTTAGTTTTTGTTCTAATGCTTTCTTCAACACAAATCGTGTTTGTGGCATTGTCCCTTCATAAGCATCAACAACTAATGCAACTCCATCCACCATCTTCATAATACGTTCTACTTCTCCACCAAAATCTGCGTGCCCTGGTGTATCTAGAATGTTGATGGCTGTATCTTTATATTTAATCGCTGTATTCTTTGCCAAAATTGTAATCCCACGTTCTCTTTCAATATCACCGGAATCCATAGCACGTTCATTGACCTGTTCATTTTCACGGAAAGTCCCAGAATATTTTAAAAGCTGATCAACTAATGTTGTTTTACCATGGTCTACATGGGCAATAATAGCGATGTTGCGAATATCTTTTCTTAATTGCATACGTACGCTCCTCTATTCTTTACGAGATGATTCAAACCATTCAATTATAACACAATAACCAGCATAGAGTAAAAGTTTTAAAAATAATCAACCGGTAAAAACAATTTTAAATTTTGCTCCTCCTAATTCAGAACGCGCAACCGTAATTTTCCCTCCTGATTGCTCTATAATAGCACGGGCTATTGCTAGACCCAGTCCAGTTTCGCCACCTTTACCTTTTACAAATCGATGAAAAATATGCGGTATTAATTCTTCTGGTACTCCATCCCCGTCATCTTCAATCATAATTACAACCTTCTTATTTTGTTTTGTAATAGTAAGCCGAACTAACGATTTCGAATGACGAATCCCATTAAATGCCAGATTTACTAAAGCACGTAATAGTTTCTCTCCATCTGCATACAATTCTGGAGAACCATCAATGGTATGTTCTAATTCAATTCCTTTTTCACTTACTAATGGTAATGCTCTATCAACTACCTGCTCCATAATTTGTGATAATTGGAGTTTCTCAGGATTATAAACATCTGGTTCACTGTCTAGTTTAGCAAGCAAAATCATTTCATTAATGATCTTTTTCAACCGGTTTACTTCAGAAACCATAACTTCTAGACCTTTCGCTTCCTCTTTCTCATCAAAAATTTTATCTCTAATGCCTTCTGCATATCCCTGTATTGTCATTAATGGTGTTTTGAGCTCATGACTCGCATTTTGGAAAAAGGTTTGCTGTGAATTAATGTATCGTTGTAATTCGTTTGCCATTTCATACACGCTTTGTTCCACTTCCTTGATTTCTCCTGTTGCATTAATTCGATCCATCGAATCAAATTGTCGCTTTTCGATTTTCTTCAGTTGTCGTTTTAATTGGGAGAGCGGTGTTACTAATTTACGTGTGAAGAAATAACTGATGATCGTTGCAGCAACTCCACCAATCAAAAATACAATTAACAACCGAAATATAAAATTCTGTTGAACTACCTCAATATCACTTAATGGTGTTAGCAAGATTAATTCTAATCCAGTACTTTCCGGTACAAGCAGAATACGAGAAGTTACATACTTGTCATTTTTATATTCCCATAATGATTTACTTGTATCTGCAAAATCATTGGATTTAAAGAATTCAGTTGCTACACTATTGGATAGCGTAGAATAAAAAACTGCATTCTGATTGCGGTCATAAAGAAAAAGTTGTAAATCCTGATCCTGAAGGAAGCTATTTAAGTTTTGAATATCGGGTCTTCCATATTGCTCATTTAATACTTCAATAAGAAGGTCACCTTTTTGTTTTAATTGTCGTTGCTCGTCTTGGATAAGCATATCTAAAATTAATGAATAAATGAAATAGCCTGTAACTGTCATTACTACGAGTAATAAGGCAGTAAAGGCAGCATTCAATTGGGATTGTAGCTTCATTCTGCTTCTCCCTCATAGCGAAGTCGATAACCGTATCCCCAAACAGTCTCCAATGGCAAATCAGGTAGTTTTTTTCGAATTCGTTTAACAAGGTCATCGACCGCACGATCACTACCAAAATAATTATTTCCCCAAATTTTAATTAACAGTTCTTCTCGTGAAAATGCCCTATTTACATTCTCCGCTAGGATTAGCAACATATCAAATTCTTTTGTCGTAACTTCAAATTCATCCGTATTAAAAAATATTCGTCGTTCATTTTTATCAATCACCAAATGATCTACAGTTATTTTCTCCTGCGTCATATCTTTTTGTTCTTGTACGATGACAGATCGTTTAAATAATCGCTTAACTCTAGCTACAAGCTCCCTTGGACTGAATGGCTTTGTTAAATAATCATCACCACCAAGTTCTAATCCAAGAATTTTATCAATTTCCTCATCTTTCGCAGAGATAATAATAATTGGTACTTCACTTTCATTACGTATCTTTTTACAAAACTCGTAACCATCCATACCAGGAAGCATAATATCTAGGATCCACATATCTGGTGGTTTATTCATCCAAATCTCCCAAGCATCTTCTGCTGTTTCCGATAAGGTTACGTTAAATCCTTCTTTCTTAAGATAAGCAGAAACGATATTTTGAATATTTGGGTCATCTTCAACGATGCCAATATGATAGTTCATGTTTTGCCACCTTTTCCCGAAATTAATTACTTCTATTTTCACATAAATCCTGCATGATGAACACTTAAATGTTTTTACACATTTTTTACACATTTATACCAAATGAATCCCAAACTGCTTGGCTACAATAAATGTATCAATGGTAACTTCATTCATACGCAGCATGGCTGCGTGAGGAAGTGACCGTTTACTTATATTCAGGCTAAGGGACAGTATTTATAAGCGTCTCCCCTACTCCCCTCGACGTTTGTAGATGCTTGTCTCGATAGCCTGTGTTTAAAATTTGTCATAAAGGGTGAGCTAAAATGGATTATAAAGACGAAAATCAGAACAAAGATTTTAGTGGTTACTCTAATGAGCAGGAATCTATTGACGAACAGCCATTATCAGATAATCAACATATACGGGATGAATCCCAAAATAATGCAGATACCGGTACTACCGAAACATATATAGCCTCCAAGGAACGCAATAAACCTCCTAAAAATAAATCTGCGCTACACTTTATCCTTGGAGGACTGTCAGGTGGTATCGTATCTGTAGTGCTCATAGTAGCATTAGTATTAACCAATGTAATCCCATTAAATCAACAAGGTAATAATGGCAACACTGCTTCCGATAATGGGAACAAAACAGCTGACGTTATAAAAACACTTGCCTCCGATGATGCAAATGTTGCTACTAATATTGAAGAGACATCACAAGCTGTGGTAGGAGTAATCAATATGCAACAGCAAAGCGTTTGGACAGAAAGCCAAGAAGCCGGAACTGGATCAGGAATTATTTATAAAAAGGAAAACGGCAAGGCATATATTATCACTAATCAACATGTGGTTGCAGGAGCTAAGGAAGTAGAGATAGCACTTAATTATGAAGAAGAACGCCTTAATGCTACCGTATTAGGTACGGATGAACTAACTGATTTAGCTGTCCTGGAGGTAGATGGAGATAAAATTACGACTGTTGCAAATATGGGATCATCAAAAGATTTAAAGGTTGGAGAAACTGTAGTGGCTATTGGTAACCCTCTTGGTATGGAGTTTGCCAATACAGTTACAAAAGGTGTCGTAAGTGGATTAAATCGTTCGATCGATATTGACACTAATGGTGATCGACAACCAGATTGGGTAACCGAGGTTATTCAAACAGACGCGGCAATTAATCCAGGAAATAGTGGCGGAGCATTAGTAAATGAAAATGGTGCGGTCATCGGAATAAATTCCATGAAAATTGCCCGTCAAGAAGTGGAAGGTATCGGTTTTGCGATTCCAGTAGATACAGCACTACCAATTTTGGAGCAATTAGAGAAAGATGGCGAAATTAAACGACCTTTAATAGGAATAAGTACAGCTGCTCTTAGTCAGGTACCACCGCAATATCGCAGTGAAATTGCATTACCTGAGGATGTAAAAGGTGGAATGGTAGTAGCAGATGTGCAAAATGGCTCCGCAGCAGACAAAGCTGGGCTACAACAATTTGACGTCATTACAAAAATTAATGGAAACGAAATTACTTCGATACTAGAGTTACGTCAATTTTTGTATTCAGATGCAACAGTTGGAGAAAAAGTTGAAATAGAGTATTATCGCGGCGGAAAAAAACAAACCGTAGAATTAACCTTACAAGCGCAAGAAAATAATACAGAAAACGCAACAAACCAATAAGTATTCAAACAAACGCTTGATGAACATACCTAGACTGTCGAGAAACGCTCTTCTCGGCAGTTTTTTTATTATGGGAAAGAAAGATTACGCTTAGCCCATCGTTCACATTAAGGGCGCTATACTGTTTATATCGCTATGCTTCACCCGAGCATACAGAGAAAAAACGATATTATCCATTGAAGCAAGAAGTTAATTTCACTTATAATGAAAAAATAGTAATGAAAAAACAAGGAATATTACTAATTATGTCGAAGTTAGTTCTGGAAGAGTTATACTGCATACAAATACATATAAAGGAGTGATTAATTATGCTATGTCCAAGTTGTGGACAAGAAACAGAGAAAGGAAAGTTTTGTACCAACTGTGGTGCTCTCTTAGCAGATGAGCCAGCAGCATCTGCGGAGCCAGAGGAAAATAAAGAACAGGAAATCCATCATGAGCAGGCTCATTCAGGTGCATCACAAAAGAAGGAAAATGATTTCACAGCCACTGTAAAAAAAGAATCGGCAAATTTTGGAGCCTTTTTTATCCGATTAATAAAGGCTCCTAGCAAAGCCAAAAACATAACGAGTCATGAATTAGTGCCTGGCGTTATTACAATGGTTTTATTTTCCGTCTTGATTGCTTTAGGTACCTATCTGGTGATGATGCAAATTGGTAGTATGTTTATGACCGTTAATTTTTTAGATGGATTTATTCTTCCACTCTTACAATTTCTTGTTTTATTTGTGATTGTTTCCGGATTAACATTTGCGGCTTCGAAGCTAACAGCGCAATCATTAACCATCTATGATGTATTAGCCAAAACAGGTGCATACACTGTTCCATATATGTTTATTTATGTTCTTGGTATATTACTTAGCTTAATTAATTTACCATTTGCAGGTACGTTCTTTTTCGTTAGTTTACTTGGACCCATTTTATTTATCCCTACACTAATCCTGTTAGAAAAGCCTGCAAAAGGCTATGACAGAATATATGTGTTAATCGGATTATATTTAGTTTCGTTTATCCTATCCGGTCTTTTACTACAAAACGCATTTTTTGGCGGTTTCATGGATAGTATATTTAGTGGTTTCTAATTATAAAAATAACACCCCTTTTTTCAAGTCATATGAAATAGGGGTGTTTTTACTTATCCGAAGAAGAGATCAAAGATGTTACTACCGGTAGAGCTCTTCTTATTATAGAATTCAGAATACCCACAGTTCTTGCAATAGACGACTATAAACTGATTATGCTGCATATCAAACATCTTTGATAAGCCCGTTCCAGTCATTGCAACTTCCTTTTGATCCGCATCCGTACTTCCACATTTAATACATCCATTATTTTCATTCAATTTCGATCACTCCTTATATCGTAATACGAAATGAGGAGCAAAAGGTTTCACATCTTCATGTATGCCAAATATACCTAATCCAAATCTTCTTCGTACTTATTATGATTTGCTGCTGGATGTGTATACTTACCATGAATATCAGCTGCTAGAAATTCTTCTACACTTTCTACAGCACCTGGCGCTCCATCACTATTCGGATACATTTCATCATAGTTTTCTCTATCTCCATATAAGTCAGAAGGCGTTTCAGATGTACCGTATACACTTACCTCCTGCCAAGCATCTTCTGCGTCATATTCAACCTGTAATTCCTCAGACGTATCATCGGGATTAATATTGGGACTATACACCTCTTCCTCTATTGTACGATGCTGTTTAAACACATTATTATTGGCGTGCTCTATACAACGATCTGCAGTTGGGATAGCAGCCAATCGCTCGTAAGGTATATCTGCTCCACATTCGCTGCAAATTCCATATGTTCCCTCTTCAATCGCATGTAAGGCTGCATTTATTTCTTCTAATTCTCGCTCTGCATGTTCATTTAAAGCTAGATCCTTTGATCTTTCGAATAACTCTGATGCCGTATCACCTGGATGATTATCATAATTAGACAGCTCCCCAACTGATTCCTGGGCTGTCTCTAACGTCATCCCGAGATGGTCTTGTACATGATTAATTAGTTCTGTTTGTCTATTTAATAAGGCCGACTTGCATGCCGCTAATTCTTGGTTCGAAATCATGAAGATCGTCCTCCATTTTTATAAATATGTAATTATACTATGCACAAGATTGGACAACGACATTCTTTATTTTTGCTCCCAAATCATGTCAATAAGTAAATAGGTGTTTTTCACTTTCTTCACAATATTTTTTGGGTATATATAACACTTTATCGGACATAGTGTAATAATATATTTTGCTTATTTACGTTTTTTATTTATTATCGTTACATATTATAAAGTGTCACATCATATGCCAAAATAAGAACAAATGTTCTTAAGGGTGATTAAATGAATACTGAATTAAAACAGCTAATACAGGATTTTATTGTAATACCAATGGCTATAAAAGTTTATGAACAAGATAAAAAGCTTATTGCTGCTGATTTTACTATGGCTAATTTGTACATTAGTATGATTGATGCAGTGATAGATCGATTAAGACAAGTGCAAATTGAAACAAAGAAAAAACTTTATACGAAGTATCATGTCGATGTGAAAAGAGTTGGTAATACAAGTTATAAGTGGCTAAGCCGTGGCGAATCTGGATTAATTGAATTCACGCCGCAGGAACTAAGGGAAATGACAAGGGACATCATGGAAAAGTATATGTACGGTACAAAGTTTAAATTGAAAGATGGATTTGTGGATCAATTGAGAAGATTAGAGAAGGAAAACCCTCGCTAAAATGCGAGGGTTTATTTTTTACATAGCTCTTCCGTACTGGTTCAGCGAAAAAGATATTATCTAACTAAATGTTCTCAAAATGCTACTTTTCTGGTTTCTACGAGTTTATTTCCATCTGTTATATCATAAATATTTACTACTAATTTGCTACCGAAAACACCATTTGCTTGAGATACCCCTTCAAAATGCATCTGATTAGACTGTGCATTAATCGTAATGTCTTGGACTTTACTTTTTCCAGAATCAGATAAGCTATTCCAGCAGTATCCCGTATCTTCATTAAACTGATATTTTTTCGTATGTGGTGTTCCTTTATAATCTATCCACATACCCTTAGTGTGAATATTTGTTCGAAGGTTACTACCCACTGCTTTATAGTAAACAGGACCTTTGTAACTCTGTTGTTCAAGATAAGTAGTTGCTTTATACTTTTTATGAGCTGGTACTTTTACATTTTGTGCTGGTGCAGTCAACGTTATGGTTTCTGTATTTGTAGTAGTTTTTGTATCAGAAGAGTTAAACACACCTGTTACTTCCGTACCTTCTTTTAAAATCAATGGCAACTTAAAAATTTTTCCTTTTCCATTGATAGAAAATCCTCTTGTCATCGAAGTACTAGTAGTTTCTGTTACTGTTTTAGTATAGGTGGCTGTATTAAACGATTGCTCTGTGTCTGTTGTATTGTTGAATTCATTATGTCCTAAATACAACGGGGTGACATCTTCAAATTTGAAGTCGCTTCTTACGCTGTTAGGATCAACTTCAAGATTGAAATTTGTAGTGACGCTGGTTGGTTTGTCATAAAGAGTATACATACTATCACGAATAGTACCTGCCAAACGTTCATCATAGTAAATATAACCTATGTCATCTAATTTTTTATTTAAATCTACAACTATGATTCCTTGTCTCGCATTATTAGCATTTTCAGCAAATGCTTTTTCTGATAATCCTGAAGTTACATCCACGCCTTCTAAAGTTTTTTTTTCATAATACTACTACCTCCTATTTATTATTTCGAATAAATTACCTTATTAACCCTCATTTAGAAATTTATTACATTAATTCCTAAATATACATTAAATTCCATGAAATTTAAATATTATTTAAATTATCAAATATTTAAGTAATAACTAATGATTTCTTTCATAGGTTATCGATATAATAGAGCATTATTAATTAAGCATTCAACCTTTTCCATATCACTCTAGATGAAGAATACTTTCTAACTATTTGGGGAATTTACTTTCTACTGTTGAAACGGCTGAAAGCTGAAATATTAGGAATAAGCAAAAACTTTTCTAAAAAAACGTAAATACTAGCCAAAAAGAGAGAACTTAGCTGAAAATACTTTGAAAGCCATATTTTTATATGCAGGTGATGATTTACCACCTAGCACTTCTATAACAACTCGTTTGCCTTCTTTGTTAAGAGTGAGTTCTTGCGCTCCGTCTGCACGCATAGTTTCTTCAAGGTTTGTAATGCGCTCATAAGGCTGTTCGATCTTTTCATTGTGTTCAATAGATAGTTTGATAAAAGCCTTGAGTTGCTCTTTATCTGATAGAACTGTTGACTACCATGTCACAACCTTTTTTAGTAATTAAGAAACATGGACGAATTCATTTGATTCTCTCCTAATTAATTTTTTATTGCATGTTTAGCAATGTCATTACTAAAAAATATCCAACAGGTAAATTGAAAAATTCTGTAATGGTGTGTATTTCTTCTAAAAATGATTGATGACCTGATTCTTATCGGTAAAGATATAGTGTTTTCAATCCGATTAACTCTGCCATATCACGTTGAGGCAATTTGTTTTCTTTACAAAGTAGTTTGATTTTCTCAAGGTTTATTTTTTTATTTTGACACCTTCTTATATTGCTTTTTTCGTAAGTTATTCACTAAAATATACATTGCATTAATCGCAATACCGATAAACATTATGCATATTTGGCAATTTATTTTCCTATTTCTGCAATAATGTTATATTAGATAAGAGATAATCATTCAAAGCTTTCCGTAACAACCCATCATTAGAAAGATGGTACAGACAGCTTCCAAAAAATAAAGAAGAAGATTTAAGACGATTAAAAAAAATATGGGAAACATTCAAGGAGTTTGATGAATAGGGTAATCACTATGCAAATGTATATAATTTAGCATACATTTGTATGGATTACATATAAAACTAAATTCTCAAAGGGGGGAGTATGCATGCGTACTACTGAATTTGTACTAGGACTAATTGGAGGTATTTTTGGATTTATTGCATCTATTATGGCTTTATTCATCGGTGGAGTTGATGCCGCATTTAGTGAATCTGGTACAAGCGAAGTCATTGGTCTAGGTTGGGCAGGATTTCTATTTTCTGCACTAGCTATTGTTGGTTCAGTTGTGGTTAGATCGAAGGCTAAAGTTGGGGGCATATTGTTATTGATTTCCGCTATAGGCGGTTTGATAAGTATCTCTATGTTCTATTTAGTTTCAGCAATAATGATAGGTATCGCCGGATTAATGGGAGTATTTAAAAAAGACAAAGAAAATAAAATGGCTGCATAAGCAAACAAAAGGGGGCAATTATATTGAAAAAGATTTTATTGTTATCGTTTCCATTAGTATTAATTTTTATGTTAGTAGCTTGTGGTGAGGCAGAAATCAAAGAAGCTGGCGCAGATGACGGAGAAAAAACTAGTGATGATTCCGCAGACAAAAAAGAAAAACCAAAGACACAAGAACTAGCAATTGGCGATGCCGTTGAATTTGATGGCATGAAAATAACTTTGAACGAGGCAAGAATTGAACCAGGTGGAGATTTTGACGAACCAGAAAATGACCAATTTGTAGTAGTTAATCTAACAGCTGAAAATAATACTGACGAAGAACAAACCATGTCCTCTATGATGAACGTTGAACTAAAAGACGTGGATGGTTATTCATATACAACAACGATATTAACAGAAGGCGTTAAAGCGCAATTTGATGGAACTATAGAACCGGGCGGAACACTAAGAGGTGAAATTCCTTTTGATGTTCCTGAATCAGATAGTTATGAATTACATTTTTCTGATCCTTTTAAATCTGGTAAAGCAATTTGGAAAATACCAGCTGAAAAATTAAGCAAATAACTTCCTTTTAGAGGCAGAGATCAACGAATGAAGAAACAGCAAAAACGAACGATAATTAATTTAAACTAATTATCGTTCGTTTTTTGATCAGAATCATTCATTTAGCACCTAAAATAAGCGAGACTCCGGCGGGAACAGCACGAAACCGAAGATCCACGTGGTAACGTGTTTTTCTTTACCACGTTAGCTGAGGCCGTTCCCCATAGCCGTCAAGCTAAGAAAAAAGTAGTATGGTGCAATGAAAATATAAACATATTTTTCCAGTTTAGTCCGTATTCTCTTATGGGTACTTGTTTTCTTTTTTACACTTTTACTTACGCGGCACGGAAATGTACTTTATACGCAATGTTTAAGACATCAAAAGGACTTTTATGCTGACAACGATGATCTTTCCTTCCATGCCGGTATATGTTCTGGTAAATATTATCGATGAGAGCTTTCAAAGAAGAAAGGTGATAGAGTGAATACCCCTTCGTCTCTACTATTGCGTTTCTCGCATGGTTGATACATTTGTACTCACTCCCTTCTAGTTGATACCTTTCGTAAAGGCAGTAACGGCACTGAAAAGCAATCATCGAAGAAAGAAGAATATGAATGAAAGTCCCATACAAATGACAGTAAAAGCGGTCGGTATTCATTGCCTGCACATCATCAATTTCAAATAACGATTTCCATGTTTTAAAGAGAATCTCCACTTGCCAACGCAAGGAATAGATAGGATACAAGGTTTGCTCATCCATTTCTTCTTGTGTTATAT
>NZ_BAAACY010000029.1:0-35022 GCF_039521925.1 Virgibacillus salarius
CTACCTTCATCGTCGGATTTAACGATGTCATCGGATCTTGGAATACCATCGAAATATCTTTACCACGGAGCTTTTGCATCTCTTTCGTAGATTTGTTAACCAAATCCTCACCTTCAAACAAAATCTCCCCTGATTTGACAAAGCCGTGCGGCTTAGGTAAGAGCTGCATTAGCGCCATCGATGTTACCGACTTTCCTGAGCCAGATTCACCAACAATCGCTAATGTCTCCCCCTTATTCAAATCAAAGTTCACACCTCGAACAGCTTGTACTTCACCGTTGTAGGTGTTAAATGAAACTCTCAAATCCTTTACTTCTAACAATTTACTCATTTAGAAACACCTACCTTCTTATTTATGCATTTTCGGATCAAACGCATCACGTAATCCATCTCCAATTAAGTTGAATGCAATCATAATTACGGATATTAATATAGCTGGGAACACGAGTAAATATGGGTACAATCTCAGGTTCTCAAATCCAGTATTAATCAATGTCCCAAGAGACGCCTCTGGCGGAACCATCCCTAATCCAATAAAGCTTAAGAATGCTTCAAAGAAAATCGCCCCTGGAATCGTAAACATCGTATTAATGATAATAATCCCACTAATATTTGGTACTAAATGCCTGCGGATGATCGAGCTATTTGGCGTACCTAGCGTTCGTGCAGCAAGCACAAATTCCTGACTTTTCAGCTTTAACACTTCACCACGGACGATCCGGGCCATTCCAATCCAGCCCGTTATCGTCAGAGCGATAATGATCGAAAGCATTCCCGGCTGTAATACGAGAATCATTAAGACAATGACGACGAGATTTGGTATACCGACAAGAATTTCAATAATTCGCTGCATCACATTGTCGACTCTTCCGCCATAATATGCGGAAATACCACCATATGCGACACCAATTACGAGGTCAATCGCCGCCGCAACTAATGCGATAATTAAGGAAACACGCGTACCTAACCAAATCCTTGTCCATTGATCCCGACCAAGCGTGTCAGTGCCGAGCCAGAAATATTGATCAGACATATCCTTGGCTTCGTAAATATGATACGTAGCCTTTACCTCTGCAGAATCCTTACTGCCATCTCCTTCAGACAACACCTTTATATCAATAAATTCTTTATCATTATTGTATCTTTGAATTGCATTTTGCGTTGCATGTTCTACATCGTTACCCTTAAATTCATCTTTTAATGTACCGTTAAAGCCGAGCCATGAAATATTTTCTAAAACGGGTACGTGTGGTGGCATTTTAGCACGTGACAAATCTTGATCATCTAAGCCATGATCATTCATACCTGGTCCGATAATACTAAATAAACTAATCAAGCCTAAAATAATAACACAAAAAATCGCCAGTTTATTTTTGAAGAAGGTTCGGCGAGCGTCCTGCATAAAAGTTCTGCTTGGACTCGTTATTTTTTCACTTGTATCTTCTTTTCTTTCAATTGGTATTAATAATTCTTTTGGTACTTGTTGCTCGTTCTTTTTGTTATCCATTTTTAGCTCTTCCCTCCTGTCAGTCTAATTCTCGGGTCAATTAATACATAGAGGAGGTCGATGACTAGAATGATGACGACAAATAAAAAGGCAAATAAGAGGGTTGTCCCCATAATTGTTGGGTAGTCATTAACCATAATGGATGATACAAACTGCTCACCTATCCCAGGTACGGCAAAAATTTGTTCAATAACAAGCGTTCCTGTCATTAAACTCACTGCCATTGGACCAATTACGGTCACAAGTGGAATAAGTGCATTACGCATACCATGCTTGAAGATGATTCCGTATTCACTTACACCCTTCGCACGTGCGGTTGTAATAAAATTAGAACCCATTACTTCGATCATTTCCGTACGCGTAAAACGAGCGGCCGTTGCCATCGGGAATATCATCAAGGCGATCGTTGGCAATATGGTATGTTCAAACGTTCCCCATAATGCGACAGGGAACCAGCCTGTTTCCACGGCAAGGAACCATTGGAGTAGTCCCGCAAAAACAAACGAAGGTATGGAAGTACCTAATACAGCGAGAATGGTTGAGGTATAATCGAGGATACCATTATGCGAAATCGCGGCAATTAATCCAAATAAAATACCTAAAAATGTTCCCACTAGTAACGATTGTGCACCTAGCTGTGCCGACGGACCAATTCGATCCATAAGTATTTTTGTAACCGGTGTATTATCAAACGCAAAGGAGATACCTAAGTCCCCTTGCACTAAATCTTTCAAATAAGTTATGTATTGCACTGGTACAGGATCATTTAAGCCATATTTCTCAAGAACGATTTCTTTTTGTTCTTCGGTCAGTTTATCTTCTGCCTTCAACGGACTACCTGGTAGCATCTTCATTAAAAAGAAAGATACGGTCGCGATGATAAATAGCGTAATTACCATATAAAATACACGTCGTAGTATATAACGAACCATTCGTGCACCTCCTATTAAGCTGAATATTATAAAAATAGTAAATGTTATTTATTGTAAGTCTTTTTCTTGACAGGGGAAAAGAGAGTATATACCAAAGGGTCATACACTCTCTTAACCTACTAATCTTTAGCATATTAATTTAGACTACTATTATTCTTCTGATCCAACGCTAGCCCATTTGTATTCATAATCTGGACCAAATGGATTCATAAAGACACCTTTTACTTTAGGAGCAATCAGTTGTGCTCTTGCCCTTTGATATATTGGAGCAATTGCTGCATCTTCAAATAGCATCTTTTCTGCTTCAAGGAAGTTTTGGTAACGTGCTTCATTATCTTGAGCTAATTCCGTAGTTGTTTCTTCTAGTAACGCATCATAGTCAGGGTTAGAGTAGCCCATTTTATTATTACCGCCATCCGTTAACCATAGGTTAAGGAAGGTATATGGATCAAGGAAATCAGGGCTCCATCCGGCAAATTGAATATCATAATCCATATTCGTATCTAAGTCCAAACGTTGCTCAAACGGAACCTGCTTTAACGTAACTTTTAATCCAGGTAAATTTGTTTCTAGCTGATTAGCAAGGTATTCATTCATCGTTTTAGCCGTTTCCGAATCATCTGCAAGGAATTCAAGCTCGACAGAGTCTGTTCCTAGTTCTTCTAGGGCTTTTTCCCAATATTCTTTCGCTTTTTCTACATCATATGTTACTAAGTCGCCACTAGCTTCGCGGAAGTCCTCTCCACCGCCTGGCATTGGGGTAAAGTTTGCGGGTACTAGCCCGTTAGCTACGATGGAACCATTATTTAGGATTTGATCGACTAGTGCTTGCTTATCAAATGCACGACTAATCGCAGCACGGACATTTGTATTTGCTAATGCTTCATTTCTCGTTTGGTTCATCTTTAAATAAAATACTGCTGATTCTGGTGTTGCTACATAATCTTCATGTGTTGCGTACTGGTCAACTAAATCAGATGATAGTCCAGCACGATCAACTGTCCCACTCTCATATAGGTCGACACCAGTTTGTGGATCCTTCACCACTTCATACGTCATCTTATCTAGCTTAACCGTTTCCGCATCCCAATAATCTGCATTTTTCTCCAGGTTCCATGAGCTGCTTGTGCTTTCCCATTCTGTTAACTTAAATGGACCATTAGATAATAGCGTATCTGTACTTGTAGCAAACTTATCGCCTTGTTCTTCAACGAATTTTTGATTTAACGGGAGGAACGTACCAAAGGTAGTTAATGATTCAAAATAAGGTACAGGATTTTCTAGCTCTACGACAAGGGTGTAATCGCCATCCGCTTTAACACCTAAATCCTCTAAAGGAGCGTCGCCAGTGTTAACAGCTGTCGCGTTTTTAATAACGCCACCCATCATATACGGACCATATTCAGAGCCAGTGTCTGGGTCTACAGCACGCTGCCAAGCATAAACGAAATCATGTGCAGTTACAGGATCGCCATTTGACCAAACTGCATCTTCACGTAAGGTAAATGTCCATGTAAGACCGTCCTCACTCACTTTGTGCTCTGTTGCAATACCTTCAACTGGTTCTGCGTTCTCATCCAAGCGATAAAGACCTTCCATGGTTGCGCCTAGAAACTGGAAGCCATATACGTCAGTAGCCATGGATGGATCCATCGTTGGAATTGTATCTCCATTAATAAAATTAAGTACTTGTTCTACATTTTCTTCATCTTTTGCTGGTTCTTCTTCTTTCTTATCATCAGAACCAGTGCCTTCTGCTGAATCTCCGTCATCACCTGAGCATGCTACTAAAAACACACTAAGCAATAGACCAAGAGCCAATAATAGTGACCATTTTAACTTCATAGTTAAAAAGAACCCCCTTAAAGTAATAGTTTTTTGATTTTTTCGCAGATTTAATCTACTAACGAAATTATACAATCAACCCAGCTAATTTGCAAAACATTTTTTATAATAGTGTAAAAACTATCATTATTTTCATTTATTAAAAATATGTGTAAACGGCGTTGGATTAATGCTTTCGTCCTAAATACAATTCATTAAATTTTTTAAATAATGCGCTTTTTGCAACATAAAATTCTATGATATAATTAGTTCAACTTATCTAGAAGGTGACTCTATGAATAAATCAAAACATGGGCTGTATTTCCTGCTCACGATATGCTTAACACTTGTGATTTTTCTTATTTTTGCTCCATCCTATAATCTCGTGAACTTCATTAATGCACTATTCTATGTGTTTTTACTGCTTCTCGTCATTACATTGTTTATCTATACCAAAAAAGGCGGCTTCTTTGATGGTGTCACGTTTGGTTTCAGAAGATTTTTAAGTATGATGTCAAATGACTATATGGAAGAATGGAAAGAAAAGCCTGCTCCTTCTGAAAAGGTAAACCCCTCATTTTATAAGATCATGCAATTCCAAACAATTACTACCTTTGTGTTATTAGGGCTACTACTGATTATTTATTATTACATTTAGCTATAAAGAGTGTTCTTCGAAGGTAGCTCGCTCTAATATTCTTTTCTTCAAAAACGGAACTTCCCGAAAAGATATCGTTCAGATGTCGCAGCGAAACTATACAAGACTTCAGTGAAAAAGTAACCGTGTGATATCCTCACACGGGACTTGCCCATAAAGAGGGTAAGCCGTTGCCGTGGAATGAAAGATGTAACTCACATATGTGTGAAAAGAGGCAGGAACAAACGTATTTTTATCAAAAGAAGATGTATAACAACTTCGCTTTCCACGGGAACGGTCCCAGCCTGTATGTTTATTTCATACTGTTTTTTAGGTAGTTCAGTCAGCTAGATATATGTATATGTAATGCAAATATATTATTTTAGGATTGACAATTATGAGAAAATTCAATACTATATTGCTATTAGCGAAAGTTGTCGATTGTTGTTCGTTAAATATTGATGAACGCTTTATTGTATTAAAGCAAAGAAGCGATGTCAATACTTGCTTACAGTGTACGTCCAGCTTCAGAAAGTTTTCTAAGACTGATATGTAAGGTGGTCTATACGATATGAAATTTCGAGAATTGGAAAAATCCATACATCACAAATTGGAACCGGTAAGCGATCATTTTTCTGTTTATATTGAAACAGATGAAGGTACTATTTCCATTAATCCAGCTCAGTTAAGATGTGCAGCCAGTTTGGCTAAATTACCAATTTTAATTGCAGGCTTTCGTCAACTAGATAAAAACCCACATTTACAGGACAAGCTTGTTTATATAAAAAGGAAAAATATGGTTGGCGGTGCTGGAGTAATTAATTATTTATCCCATTCTCATATTTATAGTTATCGAAATTTATTGGAGCTAATGATTATTGTTTCAGATAACACAGCTGCCAATGTATTACTTGATATATTAGGTGTAGAAACAATCAATCAATTAACAAAAGATGCTGACTGCCAACAATCGATCATTCAACGTAAGTTTATGGATCTACAGGCAAAGGAAAATGGATTGGACAATTATACAAGTGCATATGATATCGCAAAATTGTTGCATCTAATTTCAGAAAATAATAAATTTTTAACAAAAGAGAGCCAGAAAATGATTTTAACTATTTTAGCTAACCAGCAATTTACCAATAAGCTCCCTAGTTATTTGCAGGCAGAGGATGAGATTCAGTTTTACCATAAAACGGGGGAGCTACAAGGAGTCACCCATGATGCTGGCATTATGAAATATCAGGATAAGACGATACATGTTGTTCTTTTATCAGAAGGAATCTCCCTTAATGCAGAAAGTGAAAGAATAATTGCAGATATCGGTCATTTATTAATTCGTTACATCAAGTAGGGAAGCTAGTTTAAATAAAAATAGGATTACATAGTAAAAAAATTTGCATTTATAATCATTTATAAGAACATGGGAGCGTTTAGAATGAAAATTAAGATTGCAGCTTTTGGTAATGAGGATGTAATGAAACGCATTATGAAGCTCGCTGATACGAAAAGCGATATCGAGCTTATGCCCTTTACCTACTCAAAGGCTGAAGATGTTACAGAATTAATTGAAAAAGCATATGTATGTGATATTTATTTATTTACGGAACAGCTCTCTTATCTATATGCAAAAGACTTGTTAGTGAAGAAGCGAATTCCAAGTATTCAAATACCGTATGATGAATATATGATTATTCACTCCTTATTCCGGTTAAACCATCTTCATAAACAAGTTATTAACCGCATTTCTCTAGATGTGTTAAGTGGGAAGCATGTCAGCAACGTACTAGCAGATATAGCCATGAAAAATAAGGATATCTATATTTTTCAGCCAAATAAACAACAACAGGTGCAATCAGATGACATTGTGTCCTTCCATCAAACGTTATGGAAGGAAGGAAAAATTGATACTGTCCTCACATCTACAAAGGAAATCGAAATAAAATTAAGACATGAAGGTATACCCGTAAGCTGTATGACAATACCTAGACTAAATATTGCATGCGCCCTCGAAGAGGCTCGAAAAATCGTGACACTTTCAGAGCCCAATACTACACAAATTGTTTCCGGATACGTACGATTAAAGCAATGGGAAGTTATTGAGCAACGAAGAGGTAGTACGGTGGCTAAGCAATCGCTACAGAAATTACATCGTTTACTCTTAACATTTGCCAAGCAAACGAACGCTTCCGTCTTTCCAAGTGATGATAACCGTTTTATTTTATTCGGTACCAAGGGAGTCATTGACCATATTCAAAATCATTATCGAGATTTTCCTTTACTGTACGATATTGAGAAAACATTGCAAACACCTGTCGATATTGGATTTGGATTGGCTTTAACCGCAAAGGAAGCAGTGGAAAATGCGAAATTAGCATTAGATGCATGCAGTACGGAAAAAGACAGTAAATGCTATATTGTTAATGAACGGCAAGATACGATTGGACCAATTGGTATTATTAAACATTTTGATACATCGAAGCTTTATCAAGCACTCATTCATAAGGCACGTTTAAATAATGAACTATCCTATAATTTTATCGATTTTATTCAATCTCGGAATAACGAACCTTTCTCTTCTCACGATATTGCATCGCATTATAAAGTTACAAAACGAAGTGCAGAGCGTACCATTAATAAACTGTTAGCTGGCGAGGTCATAAAAGTGGCGGGTGAGGAAAAGCCTTATCTAAAAGGAAGGCCGAGAAAACTATTCCGATTAAATCAGTAAACTTGATAAAGTGAATCTTCCATCCGTGGGGGCTTGTTTATCCCCACGGATGGTTAGTACCACAAGGGTATGACCTAAAGGCCCTTGAACCAATCGGACATTTACTGGCAGTTGATTTCCCTCTTACCAATTTCGGTTTCTCTTTTTTGCTTGAAGCGAGAAGCTTACTGCCAGTTATATGCGGGATAAATCTCTTCGTACCCATCATCTCATTTCCTGCCATTTTCTTTCCGATAATTTCTTATACTGTTCAATAGATTCGATTGTTGGCTGCAAGGATGCTTCCCAAAATGACAAATCTGTAATGTCCTGCTTTAGATAGTGGGCTGCCAATTGTTCAATTGTCATTTTTCCTGTGTTTTTTAAAAATGCGTCGTATTGAGCCGGAAACTGTACGGGATTTTCCTTATATTGTGCATACATTACATTGCTGAGTAGATAGCCAATGGTGTACGGAAAATTATAAAATGGCAGCTCTGTACGATAAAGGTGTGGGATGGTCATCCATAGATAAGGGTTCATGTCTTTCACCGTGTCTCCATAAACCTGTTTAAACGTGCTTGTCATTAATTCATTTATTTCATTGGGCTTCAATGGGCCAGACTTCCGTTGTTCATATAATTTCATTTCGAAATCAAACATTGCTGGAACAGTCACTTGATACTTTAGACCATTTCCAATCTTCATTTCTAGCAAGGTTAATTTTTCTTCTTCATTTGATGCGCTGTCTATTACAGCATCGAGTACTAGATTCTCAGCGAACGTTGAAGCTGTTTCCGCAATACTTGTACTTTTTTCCTGTGCAAAAGCGGGTTGATCGTTGACTAAGTAATTATGATAAGCATGCCCAAGTTCATGAGCAATCGTTACAACATCTTGATAACTGCCGGTATACGTTAAAAAAATACGACTTTCTTTAGCAATTGGTAAGTAGGCACAAAACCCACCATGCATTTTCCCCTTCCTATCCTCTGCCTCTATCCAACCATTCGCAAAAGCGTTTGCTGCAAAAGTTCCAAGTTTTTCACTAAACTTAGAGAATTGGGTAATGATCAAATCTGCCGCTTCTGCGTAAGTAATTTTATCTTTTGATGTAAAGCTTGGTACATCCGTATCATACCATGCCATTTTCTTAAGCTTCATTAACTGCGCTTTTCGTTTTAAATAAGGTTGCATGATGTAACTCTTCGCGCGTATAGCTGATAGCATGGTATGTAGCGTTTTCTCCTTCATTCTATTTTTATCCATTGCCTCTTTTAGCATATTGTCCCAGCCACGCTTTTCATACACATCTAAGCGAAATCCACTTATTCGATTAAATGTCGTGGCAAAAGAGGAGCCATTTTGTTGCAATACATCCATTAATGCTTCCGCTGTATTTTTCCTTAGCGAGCGATTGGGCGAAGCTAGATACATTAATGCTTGTCCTATCGATGCTTCCTCTACCTTTCCCTGTTTGTCGATGAGGATTTTCAATTCACCCATTAACTGTTCGTAGTAATTCTCCCAACCAATAAATCCGTTAATCGCCAATTTATTAATTAACTTTTCCATTTCAGCAGGGAGACGATCTTTGATCCCGGCTCTACGCTCTTCTAGATAAAAACGAACATCTTGAACTTCCTGTAATTGAATAAAATGATTCCATTGATCGACGGAAAAATGATCAATATGCGTGTCAATATCTACAAATAATGCTTCAAACATGGAGCGTACATGATCTATCTCATTCATTATTTTTAATATATCGGGCTCTCCCACATTAACTGCATAGAGGCAGACAATGTAATCCTCTAGCTCTCTTAGACCTTTTAGATTTTTTTGCACATCGCGTAAACAGGAAGCAAATGATAATTGATCATCCACTGTTCCAATCTTCGTATGCAGCCTATCTATCTCTCGCTTTAATTGATTCAACGTCTCATGTAATTTTTTGGAATCTTTACCGCCAGTGTATAATGTATCAAGTTCCCAATTTTCTTTTATAGTTTGTTCCACTTAGCATCCTCCCTTATGAAAAGTATAGCTTATTTTAAATTTTCCGACTCCGTCTTAAGTCGTATATTTATTACATACACAGATTTAATTTTACTTGATGTTAATTACTTTCCTATTAAATTAAATAATTCATGAAGAAAGCATTCTTACACTATGCTTAGTATGTCAGCACAAAAGATATCAAACTTATATTGTATTGAAGGGGCACTATTATAAAGAACCATGGCTTAGGACAAACTCTATTAAACTATCGTAAAAAGAATGGTATGACAATTCGTGAGTTTGCCGATGATGCAGGAATTAGCACGTCAATTATTAATCAAGTAGAAAGAGGACAAGGAAATCCTTTGCTTACTGTATTAGAGTTAATTGCAAAAGCATTAAACGTACCACTGTACGCTTTTTTTTAATGAAATTGATACAGATTCCCTTATTTCCAGAAAAAAAGATCGCGTGAACGTATATCGTGAAAATAATAACCATATTGTCTATGATGTTTTAACACCAGACCTTATGAAGGCACATATCGAACTAGAAGGGACCGAGTATTTTTTAGATGAAGGAGATGTGGTACGTACTCTACCAAATATGAAGCATCGTTTTTTGAATAAAAGTGATAACTCGAGCCTATTTTATTCGTACTTACGTCATCGTTGTTTTAAACCTCTCCTTATCATGTAAGCGTAACTCCTTAAACACGAATAGGGGGCGTTGCAAACATCGATCTAGTATCCATGTTTGCAACGCCCCGTGTTTAACTTTTTTATAAACCAAATACACTTATTACATCGTTACGTTTTATATATTTAATAGCTCCCTGACATCATCTTCACTCAAGCTGGATATCATCGTTTCTCCAGGCTGGATTACTTGATCGATTAATTCTCGTTTCTTTTGCTGCAGCTCATATATTTTCTCTTCAATAGTACCTTCCGTAATAAGCCGAATCACTTGAACTACATTTTTTTGGCCAAAACGATGAGCACGACCTGTTGCTTGGTCCTCAACTGCTGGGTTCCACCATAAGTCATATAGAATAACGGTGTCGGCACCTGTTAAATTAAGTCCCGTTCCACCGGCTTTTAACGAAATTAGAAACACGTTGTTTTCACCATTGTTAAATCGCTCACTGATCTCAACTCTTTCATGCGATGGTGTCTGACCATGTAGATAAAAATAGCCGATCCCTTCATGATCTAACTTCTTAATCAGAATTTCATGCATCGAAGTAAACTGAGAAAATATTAGCATACGCTTCCCATTTCCTAATGCATTCTTTATTGTGTCCATAAGTTGTTCTAGCTTTCCGGATTCCCCTTGATAGTTTTCTAAAAATAGAGATGGGTGACAGCAAATTTGTCTTAGTCTTGTCAAACCGGCAAGTATCTTCATACGGTTTTTTTGAAAGCCATTTTCGTTCATTGATTGTGCAGCTTCTTCTTGTAGCTGTCGATGATAGCCTACATATAAATCCTTCTGCTCCTTCGTTAATTCAGAAGTATGCACGGTTTCAATTTTATCGGGTAGCTCATTTAGCACATCCCGTTTTAGGCGTCGTAAAATAAATGGTCTTGTCATCATAGCAATTTTTTCGTAAGACAGTTGTTTAAATGTTTGATGATTCGGCATTAATCCTGGGAGAATTACTTGGAAGATAGCCCATAGCTCATCAATCGAGTTTTCAATTGGGGTCCCACTTAAGGCAAATCGTCTCCCTGCTTTAATTTGCCGAATAGCTTTCGATGTTTTCGTAGCATAATTCTTTATATATTGCGCTTCATCGAGAATCAGTGTTTGAAAAGATAATTCCTCATACAGTGCAATATCTTGCCGCAACGTTGCGTAGGAAGTAATCCAAACATCCATATTTTTTGAATCCGAAAATTTTCGTCTTCTTTCCTGGGGAGATCCAGTTAAGACAGCTACTTTTAATGTTGGTGTAAATTTTTCAAATTCTTTTTTCCAATTATATACAACAGATGAAGGTGCCACAATCAGATGAGGATCTTCACAAAGCTCTGACGCAATATATGCGATACTTTGTAATGTCTTCCCTAGACCCATGTCATCCGCTAGTATACCTCCCAAATGATAATGGCTCAATGATTTAAACCATTGATAGCCAATTTGCTGATAATTTCTAAGTGATGCCTCCAGCGTATCTGGAAGTGGGTATACTTGTTCTTCTGGAGATTTTAACTGATGTAGTAATTTACGAAATGATAGATCATAACGCTTACTCGTTTCCAGTAGCTCATCTACCTGTGTACCTTGATACACTGGCACCTTAACCTTGCCTTCATCCAGATCATTGACCTCAATATCCATCCCATCTAAGAACCGTCTAACAGATGAAAATGTGTCACTTTCCAAGGAAAGAAGTGCTCCATTATCCAAACGATAATAGCGTTTTTTTTCAATAACTGCCTCTAATATTTGATTTACCTCTGTGTCATTTATCCCCTCAATATCAAAACCGATATCAAGTAAATTTGATGCATTTTCCAATTTAACACTTGTACTTGTCATCGGTTCTTGTTCGACGATTAGATTCCGTATTTCTGAGGTTAAGTAGAGCTCCACATACTCCTTTAGTTTTGGGAGCATATAATAAATGAAATCATACATTTCCTCTTCGTTTTCCATATCGATATAGAGCTCTTTCCCATTATAGTGAAAATCAGCATGTTCTATGAGTCGCATAATTTGTTGTTCTTTTTCCACATCGCGAATAATAATGACTTCATTTTCTTCACGTCCACTAAAGGGATCAATTTGTTCTTTTCCATAATGATATTCTAATCTACCTACGACCCATGCTGCCTTCACCTCTAAATAGAGTTTTGCCTGTAATGGTACTTGAATAATATCTTTAGCTACCTTATCATCGATCGCTACCTCACCAATTTTTTTCAATGATGGAATAACAGTAGAAACAAATTCATCTGCCTGCTTCTTGGCGATTGGTAAATGAAAGCCTTCATTACGGAAATGACTAATCTGTTCAATCACTGGAACTTGATGACTTTGAAGAAAATAAAATATTCCTTCAGAAAATAGTAATTCATAGGCATCTAAGTAGATAAAATCATTCACCTTTTCCATTTCCAATTGCAAATCTTCTTGTTCACTAGCGGTTAAAGAAAATTGAAAAGGCAACGAATCCCTATTAATGGATACAGATGGATACGTGAGATCCTTTGTTTCCACAGTCAATGACTGCGCTACTAATTTTTCTAGTAACGCTTTTGCCTCTAGTGGTGGAATGATAATCGATCGTTTACTTGCTTGATCGCCTCTAAAAAAAGGATTGGTATGATAAATTCTTTCATTTTTAATGATGGCAGATAATGTCTCTAAAATCTGCCAATCCACATCTGAAAAAGTGTGTATATCTGGATTATAGGAATATTTTTTCGTCATCGGGTATTCCGACGCTTGTGAAACATGTTGGAGAAATTCACCTGCATTTTTCACAACAAAACAACGCTTCTCTCCCACTTTAAGCTCAATTTCCATTTGACTATTAAAAGCTAATTTGCAACTATACTCTACCTTAAGCATCGTTTGCTTTGGTAACGCAGTTTCCTTGTCGTTATTGTTTTGCGGAATGTTATGAAGTGCATTCATAAATTTCCGAGTCATGTTGTAATCATATGAGGAATATTTAGGGACCTGAAATTTCTCATTGTCTTTATTAACGATATGGATTAATACCGCAGCTATATGCTTACATGAACCAAATGCGTCAAATGCCGGACAATCACAATACGTATCAATGGTACCTTTAGAAAAATCCTTCATATTAATCTCGACAAAATAATTTTCCGATCCGTGTACGATGGCAGTCCATACTTGATAATTAATATCGTATAAAAGATCACTTACCTTATCTTGTAAATAGTAGTCTAATCCTCGCTTATATATAACGGAAGGAAATAATTTTTCAACATTGATGTTTCGGATACTTTTCAAAATAGCAAATACCATCCTTTACCAATTCTTATTACTATTGTATACGAGTTTTCATTGATTTTAAACTGAATCCTGCTCATAAAACAGCTTTCCCCGTCATTTACCCTTACAAAACTGTAAGCTTGCTGAAAGGAAAATCCATACCTTCTAAATCCTAATAACGGTAGACTAGCATTAGAAAATAAAGTTGGAGGTAGGATTATGAGTCAACCTGTATTACACGTAAACCATTTAAATAAAGTTTATGGGAAGAAAAATGAAAATCAATTTCACGCATTAAAAGACGTCTCTTTTGATATAGAGAGCGGTGAATTTGTTGGAATTATGGGGCCATCAGGCGCCGGAAAAACCACTCTATTAAATGTTATTTCTACATTAGATCAATCTTCTAGTGGAACCATTGAGATCGCTGGTACGAATATTACCGCTATGAAGCAAAACCAGTTGGCAGATTTTCGTTCCGAGCAGCTTGGATTTATCTTTCAAGACTTTAACCTGTTAGAAAACCTGACTGTATATGAAAACATTGCTCTACCGTTATCATTAAAAGGTATTTCCACTCGATATATTAAGCCAAGCGTGATGAACGTTGCACAAAAATTAGGTATTGAAAAGATTATCGATAAATATCCTATTACAATATCTGGAGGTCAAAAACAACGTGTTGCTGCTGCGCGAGCACTTGTACATGAGCCTGCCATGATTTTAGCAGATGAGCCAACCGGTGCCTTGGACTCTAAAAACGCAAAAAGCTTAATGGAAACATTAGTTCACTTAAATGAAAAGCTTAATACTTCAATTATGTTAGTTACACATGATCCGTTAAGTGCTAGCTATTGTCAGCGAATCTTATTCATCCAAGATGGCCAATTATATAAAGAAATCCATCGCAACACAACAAGAAATAGCTTCCATCAGGAAATCCTAGATGTACTTGCTGAGTTTGCTACATCAAATGAATTGGAATAGAAAGTAGGTGATACGATGTTAGTAAAATTAACTTTATCAAGTATGCGAAAAATGTTTAAAGATTATTTAGTATTATTGTTTGGATTAACGATATCCATTGCTATTTTTTACATGTTTCAAACGTTAGCTCAAAATAAAGCATTTGTTGAAGCAAATTCATTAATTAGTTCCATCATGTTTGTGTTTCATGTTGGTTCCTTTATTTTAGGGTTTATTACCATTTTCTATATATTCTATGCCACTTCTTTTATTCAAACATTAAGGCAAAAAGAAATGGGCATGTATATGACACTTGGAGCTAAAAAGGGTAAAATCACACAACTGATGTTTTTCGAAACATTCTTCATTGGGATTATCTCTCTTGTCGTAGGAATCATAGTCGGAGTTGGATTATCGATTGGTATTTCTGACTTGTTAATGCAACAGCTTGATTTTTCAGTAGAAGGATTTAAGGCAGTATATACTTCCTCCATCCTTACAACCGTTATCTTTTATATTATTTTATTCCTGTTGACTTCCATCGTAAATGCTTGGCAGATTGGCAGAAGAAGTGTATTACATTTACTACACGCTGGTCAGAAGCAAGATTTCGTGAAGGTAAGTGGTGTAAAAACGTTCTTTGGCGTGCTATTTGCCATTATATTAATCGGCATTGGCTATTTCGCAATGATTGAAATTGAAAAGCTACAGCAGTTAGGTGTAATTTTAGCCTCCGTTACAATTATACCAGGAACATACCTTGTTTTTATCTCGTTTTTACCCTATTTCTTGAAAAAGCTAAAGCAAAACCGACAGCTTAATGAGAAAGGAATTAATTCATTTACACTTGGACAACTTCGTTTTCGTATGCTTAACTTAACAAAGGTACTAGGAACGGTTGCCATGCTTATTGCTCTTGGATTAGGAGCCATGACAGCAGGGATCTCCTTTTATCATAATATTGAAATTCAATCTTCCATGTTCCATGCGAATGATGTCGCCATACATCAACCAACTGAGCAAGATTTAGAAGCACTCAAGTCGATGGATGTGACTGAACAGCATACGTATACGTATAAAGTAACTGATGATGGTATTTATTTTCTTAAAAATAAGCTAATCGAAGATCCACCATTGGTGCAGGCGTACAATGCACAGTTTGAGTTACCAAAAAAGCAACGTGTTGAAGATAAATTACCTGCTTCGTCTTATTCACTTCAAGAAGATGCAGGCTCTGAGGAATTACCTGAAAATTGGTGGTCAGCAATATCTACCGAAATCAATGCTAGCTACAACATGTTTGGCTCTACTTCAGTGTATGTTGTTGATCAGGCTAAGTACGACGAGATAGATGCGAACGATAATGAAGTAATTTTGGCTCGCGTCGAAGATTTTAAGGCGGACATTCCGCAGATAGAAAAAATCGATAAGGGTCAAGCTCAGATCGCAGAAAAATATCGTGGAGAACCAGTTGAAAATACCGGTAGTAAGTTCACGAACTATGTTGCATTAAAGAGTCTTGCTAGCGGAACCATTTTTATGGGAATATTCCTAGGAATAGCTTTCTTAATGATGATGGCCAGTGTTCTGATGTTTAAATTACTATCAAGCGCAGGGGCAGATATACATCGCTATAGTATGCTAAGGAAAATTGGCGTACGCAAATCATTATTGAAGAAATCTATCTACCGTGAGCTCTTCCTATTATTCCTTTTTCCAGCGTTAGTTGGCTTAGTGCATGTAATTGTGGGAATGCAAATGTTCTCGTTTATTATCATTGAGCCTTATACAAAAATTTGGATCCCAATTAGTATTTTCTTCGTAATTTACGGACTATACTATTTGATTACCGTTCATTTATATAAGCGAATTGTCCTTCCAAAGGAAAAATAGTGTTAGCAGCTAATCTAAAAACCAAGCGATAATTATCTTCGCTTGGTTTTTTACTGCCGATTATGACTACGAGCTGCCTTCCATACTAGATATATATATAAAATAATCGAAAGCGACACAGAGCCTGCAGCTGTTACATAAATGAAAGAATAATTGAATACAAAGGCAATTTGTCCAAATATAATAGCGCCTAACCCTATACCTAAATCAAAGAAAGAGAAAAATGTTGCATTTGCCATACCCTTTCGATTACCCGGCGCATTTTCAACAGCCCATGCTTGTAAGGCTGGCTGCACAGAGCCAAATCCAAGTCCATACATACCAGCTGCAATTAGCATAACTGCAGTATTTGGCAGCCAGGCTAATAAGAGCATTGCCCCAAAAATTAAAACCGTCCCTGGTAAAAAGACATAGAGATGCCCTTTTCGATCATACACTTTACCAGCAAAGGTACGAGAAATCATTAAAAAAATGGCATATACAAGAAAATAAGATTCGATTCCAGCTACACTTTTTTCTGCTGCGTGTAACGGAAGGAAAGTGGCAATTCCTCCAAACGTAAAGGTAATAAAAAATAATAACATGGAAGGCTGTATTGCAGTTTTTTCAAAGATATCGAACTTCACCGCAACTGTTTTATGTTCAGACTGGTCTACCTTTTTATACCTGATTGTACTCGATAATATAAATGCAATCAAACCACCACTAGCACAGATTAGAAATAGTTGTGGAAAGGTTATGACATCTACTAATGTCAATCCAAGTGAAGGACCAAAGGCAAGAGCAATGTTACCTGATAATCCGAAATAACCCATCCCCTCTCCACGGCGTTTAGGGGGAATAAGATCGGTGGCAATTGTTCCAGTCGCTGTGGTTGAAAATCCCCAGCCTATTCCTTGAACAATTCGCATCATAAGTAAAAAGGCGATGCTTGTAACGAAGGCGAAAGAGCCAACCGATAATACAAACACACCAAGACCGAACATATAAACAAAGCGTCTCCCTCTAGATTCCAGTGCATGACCAGCATATGGTCTCATTAAAAGTGCTGAAAATGTAAAAATACCAACAATAATGCCGATTAGCTGATCACTACCACCAAGCTCTTTCACAAATAATGGCAGGGTTGGGAGCGTCATTTGAAAACCTAGAAAAATAAAGAAATTAGCTAAACAGATTAGTATAAAGTCACGCGTCCAGATTTTTCCAGATTTATTTGTAGTAGCTTGCTGTGCATCCACAATAACCCTCCTTTTTCTTCGACACTCGAAATATATTATACAGATTTGGAGGGAGAAAGCAATGATTACAAACTATGAAGCTATTCATTTAGTTACTTGTTCTATAAGAGTGACTGTTTTTTGTTGAACAGTAAGGTGGATGAGACAACTACCAATGAAAATAAAGGGAAAATTCAATTCAGTTGGAGATGTTTATATACCGTTAATCACCAGTACAACTAGTATAGTTATGTCTTTTATTGATACAATGAAAAAAACAATATGATTATACAAGGAGGATACAATTGTATCTTCGTTATGTACTGAAAGTAGGGATATAAATGATTACATACTACCTTGGTGTCGACATAGGCACAACAAGTACAAAGGCGGTACTCTTTACAAAAGATGGAAGAATTACCTCAAATCATACGATCCATTATCCGCTACACACCCCAACTCCATTGATTGCCGAACAGAATCCATTGGAAATATTTGATGCAGTGATCCGTAGTATTCGCGAAACAATTCGAAAAAGCAACATTTCACCGATGGATGTATCATTTATTTCCTTCAGCTCAGCAATGCATAGTCTCATTGCTGTGGATAAATCGGATCAACTTTTAACCAATAGCATTACATGGGCAGATACACGAAGTACAAAGTACGCGGATCAAATAAAGGAAAATAATGGACATGCTTTATATTTACGCACGGGGACACCTATTCACCCAATGTCTCCATTGTCTAAATTAGTGTGGTTGAGGGAAGAAAAGCCAGAGATATTTAGACAGACCAAAAAATTTATTTCCATTAAAGAATATGTATTTTTTCGGTTATTTAAAACCTATGCTATTGATTATTCTATAGCTTCCGCAACGGGTTTATTGCATTTAAATAGGTTGGATTGGGATGAAGAAGCATTACGTGTAGCAGGGGTATCAACAAGTCAACTCTCTAAACTGGTTCCTACCACTGAAGTATTCACTGGCATATCCGATGAACTGAGTCATTTTATGGGAATTAAACAAACAACGAAATTTGTCATTGGCGCAAGTGATGGCGTTCTTTCTAACCTCGGAGTGGATGCAATGGAGCAAGGTGTTATTGCAGTTACAATTGGTACAAGTGGTGCCATACGGACAGTTACAAATAAACCACATACCGATGTAAAGGGTAGGACCTTTTGCTATGCATTAACAGAGAAGCATTGGATCATTGGGGGAGCTGTTAATAATGGAGGCATGATACTACGATGGCTCCGAGAGGAATTGGCTGATGCTGAGGTCGAAACAGCAAAACGCCTAGGTATTGATCCGTACGACATGCTCACTGAGATCGCCTCTAAAGTAAATCCAGGTGCGGACGGATTGCTCTTCCATCCATATATGACTGGTGAACGTGCCCCATTATGGAATGCTAATGCCCGTGGTTCTTTCTATGGGCTTAGTATCCATCATCAAAAGCAACATATGATACGAGCAGTACTAGAGGGCGTTATTTACAATCTATACAGTGTATTACTAGCATTACAGGAACATATTGGAGAACCATTAAGGATCCAAGCAACAGGTGGATTTGCTCGTTCTGAGATGTGGCGGCAGGTATTGGCAGATGTCTTTGATAAACCAGTTATCGTGCCTAAAAGTTATGAAAGCTCATGTTTAGGTGCTGTGATTCTTGGAATGTATGCCCTTGGTGAAGTTGAAGACCTGCAAAGTATTTCCGATATGATTGGCAGCACGCATACACATTATCCAGAAAAAAATTCAAGCGATATTTATCGGGAGCTACTTCCAATTTTTATTCGCTTATCAAATTTATTTGAAGATGAATACCAGTGTATAGCGGACTTTCAACGAAAGCATAGCACGAATTATTAGAGGTAAATTACTATTCGCTGATATCTAAGTGTCATTCAATTTAATCAACGATATTAGATACGAGCAGGAAAAGATTATGCAAAATGTATGACGTAATTAAAAGAAGTAACAGCTTTTGAGTTGAACTTTCAAAAGATCGTCTCGAATTTCAAGTGCTTATTCCGCTTCCCGGTATTGGAGAAATTACAGTCGTCAGAGAGTTCGCCGATAGTCGTCGTTTTAAAAGCCATAAAGTGAAACTTAAGCCGTGGGGGGTTTTGTTATTCTTCATGGATTGGTAGTACCACAAGGGTATGACCAAAAGGCATTTAAACAAATCGGACATTTACTGGCAGTCGACCACGCTTATCCATATTGGGTTCTCTTTATTACTGGAGGTGGGAGCTTACTGCCAGTTATATGCGAGATAATCTTTTTAGAATAAATAATTTACCACCTGAAAATATGAGAGACTCCTTAAAAAAGAAGAACACTTTTTCAAAGAACCTATGTAATTATCGAAGATGCATGGCTCGTCTTTGTAACGGAACGTTTTAATTATATGATAACTTCTTGTTGACTAGTTAACACTCACAACGATTTATAATTGTTCGATTAATAAATATATTCCTGTAAACAACAATAGCCCATATGTTAACTTTTGGAATAATGCTTGATTAATCCTTTTAAAAAGAATTTGACCAGTAATTAGCCCTATTACCACGAGCGGAAGTGACCACGCACTTGCTATCCAAATTTGCTTTGACGTTCCAGCAGCAACAACCTGTATAATTAAGCTAATCATGTAAATAAATAGGTAAAATGCTAGCGTTGTTGCCCGCAGCGTCTCCTTCGATGTATTCGTACTCGAAAAATATAATAAAATGGGGGGGCCTGGCATACCAATACTTGTTGTAAACGCTCCGGAAAATCCGCCAGCTATATAATCGCGATGATTTGTTTGTTTCAGACGAAATCGCATCATTAATAATATGGTTAAGAGTAATATAGTTACACTAATTATAAGCGTCAAGACCTCCACATCAATTAGCAGAAAAATTACTGTACCAACAGGTAAACCAAACACACTTCCCCATCCAAATCTTTTTACAATACCTAAATCTACATCGTGTCTAATTTTATAGATTAGTGCACATGAGATAATTAATGAAATAACTAAGTTTATTTGGATTGCTTCTCTAGGTTCAAAGATTAATAACAAAAGAGGTGTAGCAATAATAGAAAAGCCAAATCCGGTACTCGTTTGCAATATAGAAGCAACTAATATAATGAAGGAAAAAAGAAAAATGGATTCCATATACTCACCTACAGCATGGTAAATTTTAGATAACCTTATTATATCAAAGAACGCTGAAAGAATATGAATGATTGCTTGTGCCATGAAAAATGCCCGAGCTATCTCGCTCGGGCACATTGGATCTATTCAGCTATTACACCACAGGCTATACGGTCTCCTGCATCTCCTGATGGCTGAGATATATAATCATCTGCACCAGCATGGATTACTAAAGCTGTTCCTCCCTCTTTATAAAGCGAATTATCTTTCCCTTTTTTCAGCGTAACCAATTCGGCTGTTGTTTCTGTGTTTACGGTACCATCTTCCCCAACTTCAATATTCGGTAGATCGCCTGCATGAGGACCTTCTGGGTGCTTCTTTCCATGCTTAGTTTGACCAGGATTAAAATGTCCCCCTGCCGACTTAAAATCTGGCGGTTGACAGGATCCTGTTTCATGAATATGAAAGCCATGTGTTCCAGGTGGTAAGTTTTCTCCGTTAAGTTTTATATGAACACCCGATTTCACTTGCTTTAGTGTCGCTGTTGCAACAACATGATCATCTTTATCTTTTAATGAAACGAGAACCTCTTCCTCTGCAGTTGCATTATCTGGATTCCCTACAGTTGGACTATCTTCATTTTGTTGATCTTGTTCATTATTTTTATCGACGTTACCTTGCTGCTCCTCATTATTTGGATTACACGCTGCTAGAAGTAGTAATACCAATCCGAAAATTAGTATAGCATACGACCTTTTCATACCATTACGCTCCCTTCGAGGATGTTTAGTATCATCATTCACTTTTGTTAGACTCCTTAAACATCAGAGTAGCGTAAATTGATGAAAACAATAGGTATACTACTGATAATAGCCCCTTTATTACTTTTAAATGACGTATGTCCTAGCAATAAAATCGTGTATAGCTAAGTTATCCACCCTCACTCCCACCATAAGGACGCTGACAATTATACCAATATATACCATAATTAAGAACATATACGAGACTCGCAATTATAACACGAAGAAGGGTGGTTATAATCGTGTTAGGGGCACATTTTATTATTTCCTGGACAAACATAAAGGTGAGCTGCCCTTTAAAGACAGCTCACTTACGATTGTCATTTTTTATATTATTAACCACTTCATATCTAACATCTATTTGCTAAGAAGCTTAACTATCAAATCGGTTAAATACTATGCCACTTTCATGTTTGTTTTTTTGCCAGTTGGTTTATGATCTTTCAAAAATGGGATAACCCAGCGATCCAATCCATATCTGCCAGCGTTATAACCAGCTACAAGTAAGAATGTCGTTAGTAATACCATTTGCGCATTTGTGCTGACTGTTCCGCTAAATAAGAAGGCAAAATTCATTGTTATTCCCATTAAAGCAGCGAAGTTGGTGAAAATTCCTAATATCAATGCAATACCTACTAATAATTCTCCCCACATCACAAGAAATGTGAATAGTTCTGCATTTGGAAGTGCAACTTTTTCTAGAAATACAGCCCACCAACCCTGAACTGCAGGGTGTTCACCACCTGCACTTGCTATTGCACCTTGTAAAAATCCACTAGCATCAAACCCACCGCCAGTTATTTTTCCATATCCGGCAGTTAGCCATTCATAGCCAATATAAATACGTATGATTGCCAATATTCCTGCTGCTACTTTATGATTGCGAATAAAATTCATGATCATTACTTTCATCTCCTTTTAAATGCTCACTATTTCACAAGAACTTGTGTATTTCTTACTACACCTATAGTTTACCATGATTCATCTAAATTCAAATCACTTTGCTCACTATTTCACATTTAGTTCATAACTTTATTACCATTTCATGTAGGATGGAAATTTATCCTTGACATCCTACCATAATCCTATATACTGTATATAAACACATATACAGTATAACAGTGTGAGGAGGATTTACTTATGAAAGAATGGAAGCAAGCTTATCAAGTAGCAAAACTAGAATTAACTCATTCGATAAAAGGCTTTTTCTTTTATTTTATCTTTTTAATGTTTATCTTATCCTTTCTTGCCACATCTCTAGAATCTTACATAGATAATGACTTTATGGGATATGATTTCTTCTTCATTTTCCTTTTTTTCATGGGGGGGTTTTGGGCAAAACCAAAGGTGTTTCAAAGTCAAAAGCAGTCTTTAGATTTTTTAGCTTCACCTACCTTAATCATGCAACTCCAATTACCTATTAAGCAGGATGTGCTTATTAAGAGTAGATTTATAATCTATTTTTGTTATTCACTACCTTGGCAAGTTATCTTTTTGATACTGTTTTATTATGTATCCCCTATAAACGAAATGCTATCTATCAGCGCATATATTGCTTTCTCTGTCATTTGGTTGTCGACAGCTGTTTATGTTGGAACGTTATTTCCAATGAGTGATGCAGGAGAAAGAGGCTTTGCTGCAACAACGATTGGTACCATTATTATTGCTATCATGGTGTTATTTTTGATGTTCATTGCTTTTCTAGGTATCTATTTTTTTACTGATCATGGCTTCGTATATTGGTCTATCGTTATTGCCAAAAAATGGCCTTTCCTTGCATCCATACTGTCTATCGGATTGGCTGGAGCTGCTCTTCAAGCTCATCAAATTTATATGAAAAAGATAATGAATAAACTGGATTATATATAAAATTGGAGAGGAGTAAATTAAAGTGGAATTGCCAATACGTCTTTCCAAGTCATCTCGTGAACCAATATATCATCAAATCGAAAATCAACTGAAGGCATTAATTGCAGGTGGACAGTTACCGGAAGGGGCTCCCTTACCATCTATTCGCTCACTATCCAAAGATCTGGAGACAAGTGTTATCACCATTCGAAGAGCCTATCAAAACTTAGAATACCAAGGGTTTATTCGTACATCTCAAGGGAAAGGAACCTTTGTAGCTGAAATTGAAGACGCACTGAAGCAGCAGGTTAAGGTTTCAGAGGTGTACCAAACGATTGAAAATGCAGTTGATACAGCACTTAGCTATGACTATACGATAGATCAAATAAAGGAGATCTTTACTGAAGTGATGGAATCACATACTAGAAAGGATGATAACAGTTGAATGGAATAATGGAAATTTCCAACCTAGAAAAAGGCTTAGATTCATTCCATCTTGGACCTATAAATTTAACGCTAGAACCCGGAACAATAACAGCATTAGTTGGTAATAACGGATCAGGAAAAAGCACCATATTAAAGTTAATTATGAATTTAGTAAAGCCTGATAAAGGAAACATTAAAGTGTTAAATAAATTTGTCCATGGTCCAGATGAGGGTTGGAAGACAACCGTAAGCTACCAACCACAGCCAATAATTGGCTGGAATGCTTTCTCAGGTAGAACACTTAAGAAATTTATTGCCCCTTACTATCCAAATTGGGATGAACACTTATTTGAAGAAATGGTGAAACGTTTCGATATTTCCCTAGATAAAAAGTTTATTCACTTATCTCCTGGCTTACAACAGAAGTTATGTCTTGCGTTAACCTTACCGAAAAACACACCTTTATTGCTGCTTGATGAGCCAACAACATTTATGGATATCCCTGCAAAGCAAGTATTTTTGGATATGATCGTAGCATGGATGGAGCGAGGAGATCGAGCAATCGTTATGACCAGCCATCAATCTTCAGATATTATGAAACTTGCTGATTACTTATGCGTATTAAAAAGAGGAGAATGGGTTGGAACATATGAAAAAGAGGCATTAAATAATATGTTTAAACGCTACTGGTTATCCGATACGTTACCAGCAGAAAGGATACCTGGAGAATTACTGCGAACCAATAACCAAATCATCTCGAATAACCCAGATGATACAGAGGCGTATTTCCATAATCAACATATAAAAAGCTCTTCTCAAGCACGCTTAGATTTAGAAGGAATAATTACATTATTAGTTGAATAATGAAAGGACGATGTCGACTTGAACACAATGCTTACTGTCAAAAGCTTAGGTAAATCCTTTAAAGGGAAACAAATTATTTCCAATATTTCTTTTGAAGTAAAACAAGGCGAAATAATGGCTATTCTTGGTCCTAATGGAGCAGGAAAATCAACAACCATTCGTAACATCATGGGAATCATGTATCCAGATGAGGGATCCATTACATTTCATCATAGTAAAGGAGCTACTATTCCAAGACATAAAATTGGTTATTTACCAGAAGAGCGCGGCCTCTATAAAAATGTTAAGGTAATGGATATTTTACTATATTTAGCCGAATTAAAAGACTATCCACTAGATAAGGCGAAACAACGGGCACTCGATTACCTTAAAAAGTTTGATCTAGAGGGTAAAGAGAAGGTTAATGTGGAAGAGTTATCCAAAGGGATGGGGCAAAAAGTGCAATTTATTGCCTCTATTATTCATGAGCCAGAATTATTGATTTTAGATGAACCATTTTCTGGTCTTGACCCTGTCAGTCAGGAGCTATTTAAGCAGGAAATTAGGAATCTCGCTCAGAATGGGACCGCCATATTATTATCCTCACATCAAATGAATCTTGTTGAGGAAATGGCAGATCGATTATTTATGATTCATCGCGGTCAAAAAGTTATATATGGTGAAATGACAGATGTAAAAATGGAGTATGCTAACTTTAAATGTACGATACACGGCAAAAATAACAAACAAGATTTAGCACAACTTCCTAATGTTCAACGGGTCGAAAAGGAAGATGACCGCAGTATCATTTACCTTAGTAAGGACGTGCAGCCCGCAACATGGCTAACACAGCTTCCGAATCATATTAACATTCAGGAACTTACGCTGAATCGCATTTCACTCCATGAAATTTTTATTGATATTGCAACAGACAAAAATCTATTACAAGAGGAAGGTGAGGAGCATGCGTAATACCATGAAGGTAGCCAAATGGGAGATCAAACGAAATCTAAAAAACAAGACATTTATTATTGGCATGTTTCTAACACCAGTTCTCATAATTGGTTTTATGCTACTCGGAAATACCTTTGGAGGGTCTGATACAGAGGAAACACAAGAGCTGACAACCGTTTTTATAAATGATCAGCTTCAATTATTTTCTGCCATCGAGGATACGGTTAAAACAAATGATCTCCCTTGGGAGTTAAAGCAATCGGATTTAAGCGAAGAAGAAGTAAACAAAGAATTAGAAGATACAGATGATACTGCTTACTTATTTATTGATCAACGTTCACTAGAAGAGGGTGTTATTCGAGCCTACACTTCTGAAGAAATACCCCCTTACTTTATCAACCAGGCACAAATTGTGGCAGGTCCATTACAAACGATGCAGATGAAGCAGCTTGGTTTAACTGAGGAAGAACTTGCGACCCTTTCACGTGGAGTTTCTGTTGAAGCGATTGCATCTAAAGAAGCGCAAGAAACTGTAAATGAAGAAGAAGCTGGAGCTGACCCGCTGAAACGAATTGTACCAGGTGCGTTCGCTGGATTTATCATGCTATCCATTGTATTTACAGGTATGGCGATATTCCAAAGTGCGTCACAGGAAAAGAAAGATAAGATTGCAGAGATTATTCTTTCATCATTAACACCAGCAGACCTTATGCAAGGAAAAATTATTGGCTATTTCGTTCTAGGTCTCATTCAGGCTGTGGTTTCCATTACACTTGTGTTGCCTATCATTGCTTGGCGTGTAGATATATCCATTTTGCAGTATTTATTAGTACCTGAACTAGCCTTTTATATCGCTATTGCCATCTTAGGCTACCTTCTCTTCGCCTCTATTTTTGTAGGTGTTGGAGCTACGATGGCAGACGTTTCTACTGCCGGTAATTTTCAGGGAATGGTCATGATGCTTCCATTTCTGCCATTCATTTTCATTGGTCCGGTCTTAAGTGATCCAAATGGATTCATGGCTCAGATTGGTTCTTATATTCCCTTTACTTCTCCAGGGGTTCTCTTACTACGATTAACTAGTTTAGAAGAATGGCCATGGATGGAAATTGCCATTTCATTGATGATTCTAATCATCAGCGTCTGGTTCTTTATGAAACTAGCTGGAAAGATATTTAAAGTTGGTATATTAATGTATGGTAAAAATGCTACACCTGCAGAAATATGGAAATGGATACGTGCTTAAACCTATATTATTTAAAGGAGGGGGAAGATCACATTTTTCCTCCGCTCCCTCCTTTAATTCCAGCTTTTTATTACTACGTTAATCAGTTTCTCGATTCGTTTACAGCTTACCAAAGTAAAACTTCAATCAGTGGGAGGGGTGTCACAGTATTTCGTATTAAATCACCAAACAAAGCACTCCGTTGCCTATTCGGTAAATTTTTCCAACTCCTTATCCCTCCATTTATGTTAAACCTCATCCTGCTTCTTCTTTTTCCTTCGTTTTCTAAAGTGAAATATAATCATACTAACCACTACAATACTAGCTATTATAAATATCGTGCTAGTAATAGGCTGAATGGTAAACGCATATAGCCATTGATCGATAAAGTATATATCTCTTGGGTCTGATATATCCTCAGGTGTAAATATCGTCTTATCTTGCCAATTAGGCTCAAGCATTAGGTAGGAACCAGTCCAAGAGGTTAAAAATAATGTATATATGGAAACGATCAGTAATACGATGAAAACGATTATTTTTTTCATTCGTGATTCACCCTTAAAGTACTCAAATAGGTTTTTAATGCCTGTTTATTAGTTATAATGACCTGTTTATCGTTATAGCTGCTCAACATATTGCAAATATCCTGTTTTTCCTTCTCAAATTGTCTATTCCACTGCAACATACTGATAAATATAGAAAGTGTAGGTTGATAGTTGGCAGGTTCGATGCCTAACTTCTGCCTTAGGAATCTTTTACAAATTCGAAACGACCGAACATGTTTATTCGTATCCAATATGATAATAAGATCTGCGTGTTTAATACTAGGAATTACCCAATTATCACGATGAACACCTTTAATAATCCAAGCAGATTGTTGACATATGCTTGAAAGTATCTTCGTACGTTCTTCGATTGTTCTTTTTATATCCCCTGTCTTCCTTCTATACCACACGACATTGTCCAATTCATAGTAGGTTATACGAAGCTGTTTCGCCAGCAACTTAGCTAACGTCGTCTTCCCACTACCTACAGAACCAATGATACGTATCTTGCTTGGAATCTTCAACTGTGGCTCACCTACATTCTTTATTACTGTTCTTGCTTTATACTAGGTCTCAGCTGATGAAGTATGTGATGCGGTCTTATTTCGAATGCTTCATATGGGATGTAGGTTGGATGCATTGCATCTAATACCCTATCTAAAAAATGCTCTCGTGTAATATATTGAGATGTATTCGTAGCTGTTAATTTTCTAAAGCACACTTCTGTTGTTTCCTCTTCTTGCGTGCGTAAGTCACCAGATATGTATTTTCCTCTAAATACAATATTTATGATTCCCTTGGTAACATTCTGATAAATTCCAGTTATACCATCCATCTGGACGATAGCTCCTGTTTCTTCCTTAATTTCTCGATGTACTGCTTCTAATAATGACTCCTCTTCTTCCACTTGTCCTCCTGGTATCTCCATGGTATCTGCACGATCCATATTACGTACTAGTAGAACTTCCCCCTGATCATTCGTTATATAACCACTAACAGAAACTATATGCTTAGGATATTGATCGTTTCCTGTAGAAGTTAAGAATTCCTGACGACTATCTATAATGATATCCCCCAATTCTTTTCTTTTTTTCTGTCCCATTTTATGTAAGTCACTTGCTCTAATGTTCGCTTCGATACGCTCATATTCCTCCATATTATTATATGCCCACATAGCTGTTATTTCATCGTTTGATTGATTTACCCATCTGCCAACAAGGTTTGCCCCATAGGTAAGCTGATTCGGAAGCAAATATTCATGAAAAAAGTTATTAAAAGCTTCAACGTTGCCCTTTTTCAATTTGTATGTTTTCTTTCTATATATCATCTTTGGAATAGCTCCTTTAGCTAAATCATTTATTTTATCTATAAATAAGATTCTTCTCTCACTTCTAAAATACCTGCTGAAGAATACAATTTAAGAAAAGGAAAATTTCATGAGTTTTTAGGATTCCTTACCGTCCAAGGTATCCATAGGATTATGCCTGTTAAGATGGTAAAAACACTACAGTCTTTTGCTAAATACGGCTTCATTCATCCTGAAAAATCTTTCATAGGGAGGATAATACATGAAAATTGCTGTATTTCATGGTTCCACTCGAGTTAATGGAAATACGGAATATTTAACGTATCAAGCAGTTCCTAAAGAGAAAGGAACCCATATTTATTTACGCGATCATGATATTCAACCAATTATTGATAAACGTCATGCACCAGAAGGATTTCCAGTAGTTGAGGATGATCATACACAGTTAATCGATCAACTGTTAGAGCACGATACGCTTGTTTTCTCTACACCAATTTACTGGTATGGGATGTCTGGTCCAATGAAAACCTTTATTGATCGTTGGTCACAAATTTTAAGAGACGACAGCTATTCACATTTTCGTGTCGCATTAAAAGAGAAAAATGTTTATCTAATAATTGTTGGCGGTGATCATCCACGAGTAAAGGGACTACCGCTTATTCAGCAATTCAATTATATCTGTGAATTTTATGGAATGACACTAAAAGATTACGTGATTGGCCAAGCAAGACGACCTGGAGACATTGTTAATGATCAAGTTGCACTGACTGCTGCTTCAACGCTCATTCACATAGATTGAATTGGTATACATTAATAAACGACAGCTGTCTGCTATCAGAAAGAGAGTAAGACAAAAACCCCCATTTAACTTTATTACTTGAGGTGGGGGCTTACTGCCATATGCGGGATAAAGTTATGTAACACTTATGACAACGGCTTTTGTTAGCTGTTGTTTTTTTACTGTAGGTTAAGCCTCTGTCTTTTTATACATGCAATAGTTATAGCCAATTTGCAAACAGTTGCCAGTTAGAAAAGCGATAAAAACTAGAATTTCGACAGTCGGCCGCATATGAGTAATATAGATGGCCAGTAAAATAATTGCTATATGAATAGGAAACGTCCAAAGGCTACGAATTAACTTTCTTCGGTAACTAAGCTGAAAATAGATAATCACTCTACCACGATCAATTTTTGGCTTATTTTTATAAACAATCGACATAACAATGGTTGCCATGATAGCTACCATCACTGGTATCAGTATATCCGTAACTGGAAAAGGTGTATATGCAGTTTGTAACCAAAAATAAAACAACGATATCCCCTCATTTTTTCCAAATTCCTTAAAAAGTTTAATAATGAACGTTACGATCTCCCGAAGACTTTTTCATAGAAGCCCTCTCTTCCACATGTAATAGTAAAACACCATTATAACAAACCCTAAAACAAATACAAAGATAAGATTAGTATCTTGACAGTTGATTATTTTAGATAAAGTGAAACTCCTATCAGGGTTTTGTTTATCCCCCCACTGATGGTTAGTACCACAAGGGTATGACCTAAAGACCATTGAACCAATCGGACATTTACTGGCAGTCGATACCCCACTTATCTATATTGGTTCCACCTTATTGCTTGAGGTGGGGGTCCTACTGCCAGTTATATGCTGGATAGAGGTATTTTTTGTGTTAATTCCTGCTACCCATCTAGCAATCTAGTACTTCATAGTTTATTTTTCAGAAACATAGTTTAATTAGTTATCTCCTTGTACATACTGTTATTACATTAAATTACTATTAAGAGGAGATTGCTATGCGGTTTATCTATTATATTGTTAGTAGCTTTGTCGTTATCTTTGTATCTATGCTTTTTTTTCCTAATGAAAGTCAAGCAGATACTCGAGAGCTTTTTGAAGTAGGAGAAACATTGCTAAATGTTAGAAGTGAACCATCAGACCAAGCAGAAATCATCGGTAAGCTACAAGCTGGTGATCAGTTAGTCGCCTTCGAGGAAAAATATGGATGGATTAAAACATTTTATGATGGGAAGGAGGCATGGGTAGCAGGGCATTATTTGCATAATATTGGACAAGTAAGTGAAGCGAAAGAAACAGAAGAAGAAAAAATAAAAGTAGTAACAAAGAACACGCATATTCGCTCAGGTCCTGGCTCTAGCTATTCTAGTATTGGAACATTACCAGCTGGAAAAAGCTATAGACTAATAGAAACCAAGGGTGAATGGCATCAAATAGAAGTAAATAATGGACAAAACGGTTGGATAGCTTCCTGGCATACGGATACCCCAGCTCAAGAAGCTACAAGCGCGAGTGTATCCGCCCACACAATCAAAGCACCAGACCAGCAAACATCAAGTATAACATCAGCGACAAAACCGCTTGATGGTTATCATATCATGCTAGATCCAGGACATGGCGGGAAAGATTCAGGGGCAATGGGCTTGAAGAATGTATACGAAAAAAATATAACATTTACGACCGCTCAGAAAATTGCTGATAAGCTACGTGAAGCTGGGGCGACGGTACTGACTACGAGATCAAAGGATACGTATATATCATTAGATCGAAGAGTTGAATTAAGTCATTCTAACAAGACCAACGCATTTATTAGCATTCATTATAATGCATTTCCTGATTCTTCTGTTAGTGGCTTAAATACCTTCTATTATTCTAAGAAAAATGATCTTCGATTAGCAGAAAATGTGCATACATCACTAACAGCTTCTATTGATATGAAAGACCGTGGGATACTCCAGAAAAACTACCGTGTCCTACGAACAAATCATGCGCCATCTATTTTACTGGAGCTTGGTTTTATTACAAACCCAAATGATCTAGCCAAGATTCAAAGTGAATCATTTGAAACGAACGTAGCCGAAGCAGTTACCGATGGATTAAAAAACTATGTGCAAGAATAACGTAATGGAAGCTGTCTGTTATTAGTGGATAGCTTCCATTACGTTTAATTGTAGTACATATTGTTCTCCTTTTTTCCCAATAATCCTTTTCCCACTATCTACAAATCCACATTGTTGATAAACGTGTTGTGCTATCATATTTTGATGGTTTACTCCAAGGACAACCTCATTTTTTTTCGGAAAGTGGCAATTTAGAAAAGCAGGTAACTGTAGAAGTGATTGTTTTGCAATTCCTCTCCCTTGCATCTTGTACGCAATGGAATACGAGCAAAGCAGTAATGCCTGTTGGTTATCACTATACATTTTAAGACTTTTTCCATCCTCTAGTACAAAAAAACCTGCAACATGGTGTTGAAACAGAATGACAATCCCATGTCTTCTTGCTTCGAAAGCTTCTTTAGCCAATGCTTCCTTAGGATGTGCGGTATACATTAATTGATCTGTTGATAAATGGTAGTAAGTTAAATCAGCGAGATATTTATCTTGAAAGAAATCCAATCTAACTGCTGGCGTATTATTCATGCTTTATCACCACAAGCTGTCTTTTGGGCATAAATCATGCTTAAAATATCATTAAACGGATATGCTTTTACATCATAGTTATGTTCTTTTAACCATTCTATTAGGATAGAGCGATCCGCATAATATTCATCTTTTATGGCGTAAATTGCCTCTTTATTGCCCGCATCCTGAAAATATTTCATAACTTGCTTACGTTGTCGTTCATTAATAAACATTAAATCAGCTATACAAATTTGCCCACCTGCTTTTAATACTCGATCCATTTCCTGTAATGCTAGTATTTTTTCTTCGTCAGTAATATGATGTAGTGCATAGCTGGAAACAATCCCATCTACTTGCTGATCCATCAACGGCAAGGCTAAAAAGTGTCCTTTACGTATTTCTATGGCTGGGTGCTTTTGTTTACAAACATGTAACATGTTTTCGGACTGATCAATGCCAATGACGTTTATTCCTTTGGGTAAAAACTTTGCACCGAGATTTCCTGTACCAATTCCAATATCTAGGCACGTATTGCCAGCTTCTAGCTGGATGGTTTCAACTACTTTTGTTAACGCCTTATCATAGTCCTGATGTACATTAAAGCGATAGCCATGCATCTTGATACTAGAATCATAATCCTTAGCTTGACTATCAAAATTCCATTTGTCTTGCCAATTTCGACGAATTTCCTTTAAATTTTTTAAATGAGTCGCTAATTGATAGATTGCTTGCATATTATCATAATCATCCGATGTACGATCTAGCATTTGATCGATCGTATGAATCATATCCTTCATTTCGAGCCATTTTTCATAGAGAGCAGATCGTTGTATGTTTAGATACTGCGAAATGCTTCGCTGTTCTTCGTTTAGAACGTGGGATATCTCACTAACGCTAAATCCGATTTCTCGAAGAGCTAATATCGTACTTAATCGGGCAATATCTTCTTCAGAAAAGCTGCGATACTCATTGTTGTCTAACTTTGCAGGCTTAATTAATCCCTTCTCCTCATAAAAGCGAATTGCTCTCGGAGTAGTATTTAATTGCTTTGCGACTTCTTTTATTTGCATATTCCTTCCTCCTCAACTTCACTATAAACCTTGACGTTACGTTAATGTAAAGTGGAAAATTCGATTTTTTGATTTTTGCTCATTATATCATTTTGTAATATGTGAATTCGTTCCTAAAGGAATGATATACTATAGGCAAAGTTATAAAGTAGGGGCTTCCTGCCAGTTATAAACGAGATAAAAGGAACTATCTATTTAATGTCAAACTGAAATAAAGTGAGGGTATCTATATGCATAAGCGAGTACAAAAATTGATTGACGTTACAGCAGATGAATGGGGACTAGATAAATATTATTTAAAAAGACACAGCTTTGTTAAAGAAGAAAATCCTAATGAAGGCGTATCCTATGAGTTAACCATGGAATGGTTTCCTAATGAAGCAGCGGAAACAGAAGAAGGCTTAAATCCTCCAGGAACAGCCGTTGTTGATGTAGACCTTCATAGTGAACGAATCAAAAAAATAATCTTTGTTAATGATATATCTTATGCTCATGCAGAGGCGTTAACTGTCATTCACCAAACCAGTGAACAAATCATTGAATGGGTTGAGGAAATGACGGGTCTAGAATATGGTAGACAGTTTCAATTAGTCGAGGAATCAAAAAATGAAATGCATTTCCGATCTGCTGTAGACAATATTCCCGTCTATCCAGGTGGGAACATCGATATAACCTTTAATGAGCAAGGACAACTTACACTCTTTTCTATCCATGGGAGCTTTCCTACAGAGGATCAAGTTCAGTGGGAACCCTTTGCTTTAACGTCGGAAATCGTTGAACCCATTGCTCTAGATCATTGCAAGTTGATGGAAATTCCAGTGGAGAATGAACAAAAATGGATTTCCGTATACGGGACATCTATGTTCTTCCTTACCAATAATGGAGGAAAGACGATTTCCTATGATCAAGTGGAAAAATCCATCATTTATTGTAATAGCGTTGAACCTATCACATGGAGCCATACTAGTTCCGCTTCTACCATATCTCTAGAAAAAATCGATCTGTCACCAGAAATTTCCGAGTCTGAGGCATTGAGCAATAATAAAGAGATTGACAGAAAAAGATCTATTTCCAAAGATGAACAAACTAGAATTATTACAGAAGTGAGTCGTCTACTACAGCAAGAGTTACCAGATGACAATGGCCAATGGAAACTAACTACCATTCAACAGGAACACAACTACCTATTTGCAATCTTGCATCCAGTAAAGAAAGATTTTCGTATCATCGGTCCTAAGATAAAGGTTATTATGGATTCAAAAACATTAAAGCCTCTTAATTATATGGACAATCGTCAATTGCTCGATGTCTTTCGTGATTTTAAAGAAGCAGAAATGCCTGTTATTTCAAAGGGAGAAGCATCCGAAAAGCTCCGTAGCTACCTTGAGATCTCACCTGTCTACGTCTATCAAAAAGGTAGGTATATGTTATGCGGTAAAATTGAATGTAGCTATGTAGTAGATGCAGTAACGGGGGAAATGATTAGCTTAGACGAATAAAGTAAAACTTCAATTAGTGGATGTTTTGTTTATCCCTCACTTGGTTCTCTTTATTGCTTGAAATTGGGGGCTTACTGCCAGTTATATGCGGAAAAAATCAAACAAAATACCCTGCCTCTAGAAGCAGTAGGTTTCTAATAGGTGCAGCTACTTTTGCTCTATATCTAGCACACGCATAAGAAAAACGGAGCAAAATTCGCTCAGTCCTTATCACTACATGCTCAGATTTACGCTTCCTCTAGTA
>NZ_BAAACY010000030.1:0-12580 GCF_039521925.1 Virgibacillus salarius
TGAAGGATATTCAAAAGGAAACGGATAGTGCAATTATTTTTATCACGCACGACCTTGGTGTTGTAGCTAATATTGCAGACCGAGTGGCGGTGATGTACGCTGGAAAAATTGTCGAAATCGGGACAACAGATGATATTTTCTATAATCCGAAGCACCCATACACATGGGGGCTACTAGGTTCGATGCCAACGCTGGACAGTGATGAAGAGGAATTATTTGCGATTCCTGGAAGTCCACCGGATATGCTGAATCCTCCAAAGGGCGATGCCTTTGCCCCACGTAATGAATTTGCATTAGAAATTGACACCGTCATGGAGCCGCCGATGTTTAAGGTATCTGACACACACTATGCAGCGACATGGCTACTCCATGAGGACGCACCGAAAATCGAGCCGCCAGCATCGGTAAAACGGAGAATGCAGGGATTTGCGAGTACGGCTAGTAAGGACGGTGAAGCTTGATGGAGCAAGAAAAATTACTAGAAGTAAAAAACCTAAAGAAACATTTTAGAGCTGGGCGGAAGAAAATCATTACGGCTGTCGATGGTATCTCTTTCGATATTTATAAAGGGGAGACCTTTGGATTAGTAGGCGAATCTGGCTGTGGAAAGTCGACAACGGGAAGAACAATCATTCGTTTATATGAGGCCACAAGTGGTCAAGTACTGTTTAATAACGAGGATGTACATGGGAAGAAGTCGAAGAAGGATCTGCTTAAATTTAATCGAAAAATGCAGATGATTTTTCAGGATCCATCCTCATCGTTAAACCCGCGTATGACAGTTATGGATATTATAGCGGAAGGCTTGGATGTCCATCATCTCGTAAATAACGAGGCAGAACGGAAGGCGAGAGTAGAAGAATTACTACAGGTGGTAGGCTTGAACAAAGAGCATGCGAGCCGCTTTCCTCATGAGTTTAGTGGTGGGCAGCGTCAACGGATTGGTATCGCGCGAGCACTTGCCGTAGAGCCAGAATTAATCATTGCCGATGAGCCCATTTCGGCACTGGATGTTTCTATTCAAGCACAGGTAGTCAATCTATTGAAAAAGCTACAGCGTGATCAAGGGCTAACGTATCTGTTTATTGCCCATGATTTATCGATGGTAAAATATATTAGTGATCGAATTGGCGTTATGTATTTTGGGAATATGGTGGAGCTAGCAGACAGTGAAGAGCTCTATAATAATCCGATTCATCCATATACGAAATCATTGTTATCCGCTATTCCACTGCCAGATCCGAATTATGAACGAGGTCGTCAGCGTACAGCATATGATCCATCCGTTCATGATAAAAGTGAAGAACCAGAGTTTCGTGAAGTGAAACCTGGACATTGGGTGCGCTGTACGACAAAAGAATTAGAGCAGTATAGGAAAGATTTAGGGCTATAAATATTTGGAAGAAAAGCCTTTTATATAATAAGCTATGTGAAAGCAGTGCTGTTTGGTGGCTGCTTACGAAAAGGGAGTATATTCCATTGATATGACAGTTTTTGGAGATAGTCCGATATAGGAATTCTGCTATCAATTGATAGCAGAATTTTTTTGGTTTTTGTCTAGAAAATTACATATGGATGAATATGGGCGTGTTGAGTCGCGTCCAGCTCCAGCGCCCAGAAACTAGGCGACTTCACGAATCGTACTAATCTAAGTCATCACCGAATCGCTAGTACACCGTTCACTCCAGTCGCTTGGTTTCTAATCGGGCGCTTGCGCTTTTTATTCTTCCAGATAATGTGGGTTTTATCCCTGGATTACTGCCAAAGTTGTTAGTTTATTATTAGCTTGCACTTTAGTTTTCATTAAAGGATACTAGAATAAAGGTGGTGATGTCATGTTCACAAAAGAGCTACTCGAGCGGGAGCCACATCCTGGTTTGGTGCTTGATCTAGCTGCGTTAGATAAAAACTGCGATATAATTTCTGAAAAGTCAAATAACAAAAAGGTGAGGATTGCTACGAAATCGATCCGTTCGATTCCAGTCATCGAGAGAATATTAGCGAATAGTTCCGTATTTCAAGGATTAATGTGTTTTAGTCCAAAAGAAGCATTATTTCTGTATGAATATGGTTTTCGTGATATTTTACTAGGCTATCCGGTTTGGGATGCTTCCCTGCTTGCAAAAATTGCAAAGATTAATAAATCGGGTGGGAAAATTATTTGTATGGTAGATCAGCGTGAACAGATTGTGTTTTTACAATCCATTGCTAAACAGTATGATGGACTCATTTATACCTGTCTTGATATCGATATGAGTACTAATTTCTTTGGCTTTCATTTTGGCGTCCGTCGTTCGCCATTACGTGATGTAACGAGTGTAATAGAGATAGCACATGTTATTTCCAAACAATCCCATCTAAAGTTGACTGGTGTAATGGGTTATGAAGCGCAGCTTGCTGGTGTGCCTGATCAACTACCCAAGCAATGGGTATTGAACAAAGCTGTAACAGTATTAAAGAAAAAATCAGTGGCAAAGATAGCCGATAGAAGAAAGGCGATAATCAATGCTTTAACAAATGAAGGATTCTCTCTTGAAATTGTCAATGGGGGTGGGACAGGTAGTTTGGTAACAACTTCTAACGAAAGAGTTGTAACAGAGGTAACCGTTGGATCTGGTTTTTATGCACCATTGTTATTTGATTATTATAAGCAGCCGATCGGAACGAATCCTTCTCTTTTCTTTACATTACCGATTGTACGGCAACCTGAACAACAAATCTATACTTGTTTAGGAGGGGGATATGTGGCTTCCGGAAGCCCAGGGGTGGATAAGTTACCGCAACCAGTTTTTCCTGAGGGTAGCAAACTCATTTCGGTCGAGGGTACGGGTGAGGTGCAGACACCTGTGTTTATTCCAGTACCAATGCATTTAGGGGATTATGTTGTTTTTCGTGCTGCTAAAGCTGGTGAAATATGTGAACGATTTACGAATATAGCTTGTATAACAAATGGAAAAGTTGTGGACCATTATAAAACATATCGTGGAGAAGGGATGTGCTTCTTTTAATGAAGGAAACTAGAGAATGGAAAAATTGGTCTGAAACTGCTCATTGTAAGCCTAGAGAAGTGTTATTTCCAACATCAGCAGAAGAGGTATGTGACTATGTAAATATGGCAAGAAAGGAACAACGGCGGATACGAGTTGTTGGAGCAGGGCATTCATTTACCGAAATTGCTGTCAGTGAAGATTACTTAATGTCATTAGACCATTTAACTGGAGTGACGCATTTAGATAAGGAATTGAACACGGCTACTATCCTTGCAGGTACACGCCTTCATGAATTGTCAAAGCAATTAGCAGCTGAGGGCTATTCTCAGGAAAACTTAGGAGATATTAACGTGCAGAGTATCGCAGGAGCAATATCTACAGGTACACATGGCACCGGAATTAAATTTGGTAATTTAGCTACACAGGTGTTGAGCTTCACGCTTGTAACTGCAAAAGGAGAAACTCTAACTATAGCAAAAGAGCAAGATGAAACGTTATTTCATGCAGGGGTCATTTCTTTAGGTTTGTTGGGTGTTATCGTAGAAATTACCATCAGCGTGATACCTGCACCTACTTACAAACTTACGAGCAGTAAATATAAGTTTAGAGACTTATTAGAACAATTACCTACATTAATAGAGCAAAATCGTCATTTTGAATGCTTTTTATTTCCTTACTCTGATCTCGTCCAAATAAAGACAATGAACCTCTCAGAACAAGCTCCCCAGTCCTTACGAAAGCATCGAATGGAAGCATTAATAGTAGAGAATCACCTATTTAAGCTTCTATCAGAAACCGTTAGACTATTCCCTTCCACAAGTCGATCGATCAGTCGATTATCAGCAAAGGCAATTGGTTCATCAACTATTCATGGAAAAAGCTTTGATTTATTTGCAACGGAACGACGAGTGCGATTTCGTGAAATGGAGTACAGTATTCCTCTAGAAAACGTAAAAGTAGCTCTAATTGCGATACGTGAAAAAGTAGAAACTGCCAGATATCAGGTTCATTTTCCAATTGAGGTAAGAATGGTCAAACAAGATCAGTTTTGGCTCAGTCCTGCTTATAAGCGTAATTCTGCATATATCGCTTTTCATATGTATAAGGGGATGCCCTATGAGAATTATTTCGGTGATATGGAAAAGCTACTTCAAAATTATCAAGGGAGACCACATTGGGGGAAAATGCATAAGCTGAATCTCTCAAAATTGAAGGCGCTTTACCCGAAGTTGGATGAATTTCTAAATATTAGAAAGCAGCTAGATCCTACGGGTCTTTTTTTAAATGATTATGTTGTCGATTTATTTGCGTTGCAAGCAATGGGCGATGAAGCTAGTATCTTTTGATCTAGTAATAGATTTGTTAATATAACTAAAGTAAGGTAATCTAGGAATAGAGTTTTTGATCAAGCATGTAATGGGATAAAGGAGAAGCTGGAGATGAAATTATCAAAGCTTGCCGTAATAGGTCTTGTAGCTGGTGTTATGCTTGGTGGAATATTAAAACTGATACAAATTACAACCTCTAAGCAAGTTTATACACTCTTATTAAATATAGATTCCATTCCTATTATAAAGGAATGGACTCTAAATGAGCTAGAAGAGTTTTCCCTGCATCTAATCGTATCTATTATTCTCGTTCCAATCTTATATGTTGTGTTGAACAAGTTTGGTCGACAAAATCAACTGATAGCTTATGTAATATCTGGTAGCATGATTGGATTGCTATTATATACAACAACAGTAGTGTCATCCCGTACCCCTGATATAACGGATGGGATGGCATTTTTCTACTGGATGATCAGTCATATGATGTTTGGAGCAATTGCTGGAGCATTTGTGATTTTAGGAAAGAAAAACAGTAAAGAATGAAGCATGTTTGACAATGAAGGTAAGATATAGTTATTTAAAGATCGTATATAAAGGAATAGATGCATATGAAACGCAATAAGAAAATAAAAACAGCTATAAAACGAACCATCTTCCTAGCTTTTCTACTGTTCTCCCTATTTATTGGAATTTCGCTATTAGCTTATCAAGAACAGGCAGAAAATTCATCACCTACTTCCTCCTCTCCGATCATTAGTGAGGAAGTTAAAGCGTATCGGCCAGTTGTTGAAAAATATGCGAAACAGTATGATGTGTCGCAACATATTGATACATTATTAGCAATGATGATGCAGGAATCTGGCGGAAGAGGAGATGACCCTATGCAATCATCCGAAAGCTATTGTGGTGAACGTGGGTGTATCCAAGATCCAGAGCTCTCTATTAAACAGGGAGTCTATTATTTTTCACAAACATTAAAAGAGGCAAACGGAGATTTGCTTGTAGCAGTTCAATCCTATAATTTTGGAAAAGGGTTTATTAATTATATGAAGAAGCATTCCGATCAATTTTCTCAAGAAGCTGCCATCATATTTTCTCAGGAAATGTATGCAAATGATCCGGATAAGGAGAAGTACCGATGTCTTCGCGATGGAGCTGAAGAATTAGGAGCTTGCTATGGAGATATTTATTATGTGAAATCAGTTATGGCATATAAAGACAAATTAGCAGAAGAGTAGAATCGAACATGTTATGATGATAAAGTAAAACTTCAATTAGTTAGTGGTTTGTCTATCCCCTACTTATCCATATTGGCTTCACTTTATTGCTTAAAGTGGGAGTATTACTGCCAGTTATATGCGGGGTGAAAAGAAATAAAAGGAGGAATGTAACATGGTGAAGGCGATTCATACCGAACAAGCACCAGTTGCACTAGGACCGTATTCGCAAGCAATTGAAGCAGGTGATTTCCTTTATGTGTCTGGACAAATAGGAATTGACCCGATCAGCGGCAACGTTGTTAATGGAATTGAGGGTCAAACAAAACAAGTTTTAGAAAATATTAAAGCAATTTTACAGGAAGCAGGCACGGATTTTTCTAAAGCAGTAAAATTTACGATTTACTTAAAATCGATGACAGACTTTGCAACAATCAACGAGATTTACGGTAGTTACCTTACAGAACCCTATCCTGCAAGAGCTACGATTGAGGTAAGTAAATTACCTAAAGATGTACTCGTTGAAATGGATGTTACTGTATATACGAAAGCATAGGAGGTTAAAACAGTGGAGAACTTCACATACCATAATCCGACAAAATTAATCTTTGGAAAAGGCCAACTGGATAAACTTCCTGAGGAGATACAGCCGTATGGAAAAAAGGTACTTATCGTTTATGGAGGCGGAAGTATAAAGCGTAACGGCATTTATGATAATGTTTTAACTAAGCTAAATGAGTTTCACGCAGAAGTATATGAATTAGCAGGGGTAGAACCTAATCCGCGAATCTCTACTGTACGTAAAGGTGTAGCGATTTGTAAAAAAGAAGGCATCGATTTTCTTTTAGCTATTGGGGGCGGAAGTACGATTGATTGTACTAAAGCAATTGCTGCAGGTGCAAAAACAGATGTAGATATGTGGGACATTGTGACGAAGAAGGAGCAAGCGCTTGATGCACTTCCATTCGGTACCATCCTAACCTTAGCAGCTACCGGTTCTGAAATGAATCGTGGTTCTGTTATTACCAATTGGGAAACGAATGAAAAGCATGGGTGGGGTTCTCCATATACAAATCCAATATTTTCCATCCTTGATCCAACGCACACGTTCTCAGTTCCGAGAAATCAAACCATTTACGGTATCGTAGATATGATGTCACATGTGTTGGAACATTATTTCCACCAAACAGGGAATACGCCAATACAAGACCGTTTCTGCGAATCTATCTTACTTACGGTAATAGAAACAGCACCAAAGCTATTAAATGATTTAACAAATTATGAGTTCCGTGAGACGATCATGTTAAGCGGTACATTAGCATTGAATGATATGCTAAGCATGGGGTTTCGAGGTGACTGGGCAACACATAACCTAGAGCACGCAGTATCCGCAGTACATGACATCCCTCATGGTGGTGGGTTAGCAATATTATTCCCTAATTGGATGAAGCATGTACTGGACGAAACAAACGAAGCGCGTTTTAAACAACTAGCTATTCGTGTGTTTGCGGTAGACCCTACAGATAAAACAGATCGTGACATCGCCTTAGAGGGGATTGAAAGGTTACGCGCTTTTTGGAGTGGAATTGGTGCGCCTTCTAGCCTAGCCGATTATTCGATTGATGCAAGCTCTGTAGAAGAAATGGCTGAGAAAACAGTCATTGCTAAGCCCAGATACGGCAACTTTAAGGAATTAACCAAACAAGATTCGATTGAAATTTTCCAAGCAAGTCTTTAAGTAGTTAATTATAACAAATAATGACATATTTCCCGGGAAATGATTAAATAAAAAGAAGAACTGGCCGCTTATTCATACACAGCCAGTTCTTCTTTTATTACTGCTCTAATTTTGTCTAAACACTCTTCAGGTGTGTTTCCGAAAATGCGTTTATTGTTCACGAGTGCATAAGGTTTAACTCTACAAAGCCCGCAAAAAGATAAACATTCATTCATGAGTACAGCTACCTCAGGAAATTCCTTCTCAAGAATCTCTTCTATATTAATGGAAGTGATTGCATTTCCGTCACAGACCTCTACTACGACTATTCCCACTGCTATCACTTTCTTTCTATTTGATACTAGTCCCTTCAAAGGAAGGGGCTCTGTTAGTTTTAGCATATTCTAACAGATAAATCAATTTCTTTAGCCTAACATGGGATTAGGAGCACAGATTTTCCTAATTCTATCATGACATATATTTACGAAACTTATTTCGTTATGATCTGTGTGTAGATAGTGAATGAGAATCGTTTTGGCTATACTCATATTTAAACCAGCATACAAGCATGATAACACCGCTCAGAAGTAATAATGCACTTGTTACCACGAAGACTGCAGAAAAACCAAAAAACCCTGCCAGAGCACCCCCAAGTGCTGGACCGATAATATTCCCCAAAAAACGGAGGCTTGTGTTATAACCAAGTACTTCTCCTTGCATAGAAAGGGGAGCTTTTTGGCGAATATACGCGATACGTAAAGGGATAATCCCACCGATGGATATTCCAAGTAAAAACCTTAATATTACGAGTTGCCAAATCGACGTAACAAAGGCACCGGGAAGATATACAATGCCTGCCATAAATAACAGAAAGATAAGAACCTTTATATATCCAATTTTGTCACCAATTTTACCCCATTTTCTAGTCATTAATAAATTTCCAAGTCCAGCTGCTGAAAAGGCGATACCAGCAAACAATGCTATGTTTTCTGGGCCATGTATATCTGCAACAAATAATGATAAGATCGGTTGAATGCTAAAATGCGCGACTTGTACTAACGTTGAAATTAGCATAACAACAAGTAACACGGGTTGATTCACGATGTGTTGGATAACCTGTTTTCTTGTGTATGTGCGGTAATCATTCGCGTCATCCGAAAGCTTTGTTTTTACTTCTTTAACACCGAGTAAAACGATGATGCCAGAAATGAAAACAGTAACAGAAACCCACTTAAACGTGTTGGCATAACCAAAAGTATCAGCAAGTGTTCCGCCAAGTAAAGGTCCCATAAGCGTTCCGGTAATGCTTCCTGTTTGCAGCGTACCTAATACTCTTCCGGCAATATGTTTTGGAGTCTGTGTGGAAATAAAGGCTTGTGACATCGGAATAAATCCAGTTGCTACTCCCATAAATAAACGGAGTAAAAATAGCTGCCATACGGAAGTGGCAAATCCCATTAATAAAATGGAGATACCAATTCCAACCGCGGAGAAAATTAAAATCTTCTTTCTACCATATTTGTCTCCAATCCTGCCCCAGATCGGAGAAAAAATAAATGCCGTTACAAAGGTTATTGCAAATATCCATCCTGACCAATTCTGTACATATGAATCTGAGAAATTCCCCATTGTTTCAATATATAAAGAAATAAATGGAAGTACCATTGTCATACTTCCGGCAATAAAAAAGTTAGCAAACCACATGATTGCTAAGTTTCGCTTTACTATAGGATGATTATCAATGATGGTCATGCCCTTCTTTCCTAATTATTTCGTTACCCTAAATATATAGGAGATGCTACATAAAGAAAAATAATTTGCTTACTAGTTAAGTCTTCATTAATATATGACTAAAATCTATATAGTAGTTGTAGACGTATTATCTACATCGCAAGCCTTATTTTTTATAAGAATGATACCCATATTATTTGAAAACAGGTATAATGGGTGCATAATGTTATTTGGAAATAAATAAATATAGGATAAATTAGTACACATAAAAGGAGAACAAAAATGTTAAAACGTCAATTAAAAAAATTTTTAATAGGGATGCTGATTGTTGGACTAGTACTTGGAATAAGTTTGCCTGTACAAGCGGACAATGGAGCTAGTGATACAGAAAGTATAAATGAAAAGTTAGGCTCACCAATCGTTGTTTATGGGGCTCAATTAAATAAGAATCAGCGAACCGAGGTTCGAAAATTATTAAACATCAAAGAGGCAGATAATGTAGAAGAATTTGATGTCTCCGGGCAAGATGGTGCCAAATATATTAATGGTGATCCAAATTCGAACATGTATTCCAGTGCAAAAATTACCCGTCAGGAAGAAGGAAACGGCTTAACAATTAATATTGTTACTCCAGATAACATTACAGAAGTTACGAAAGAAATGTATGCGAACGCCCTGCTGACCGCGGGAGTAGAAAATGCTACTGTGGACGTTGCTTCACCTGTTAAAGTTAGTGGACATTCTGCATTAACGGGTATATATAAGGCTTATGATGTTAAAGGAGAGCAACTAGATAAAGAACGTATGGAGCTAGCAAACGACGAATTGGATGTCGCTACAGACCTCGCAAAAAAAGAAGGCATGAGTCAGGAAAAGGTTAGTGAATTACTAACCGAAATTAAACAGACAATTGCTGAACAAAACCCTGCTACGAAAGAGGATGTTGAGCGTATTGTACAAGAACAGCTTGACAAGCTAGAGATATCTCTTAGTGAAGCAGATAAGCAAATGCTGATTGATTTATTTGAAAAGATGCGAGACTTAAATATTGATTTTGATAAAGTTAAAAATCAATTAGAAGATATTGCATCGACGATTAAGGATAAGGCAAATGAGCTTGGGTTGGACGAGGGATTTTGGGAGAAAGTAGCAAACTTCTTTAGTGAATTATTCCAAGCATTGAGCAACTTTTTTAAAGGATTATTTAATTAACGAATAGCCAAAAACATAGATCTTCCCTCAAGCTGTCGAGAAATTTTTCTCGGCAGTTTTTATTTCTTTTAAAAGGGGATATCATTCCAGTTGATAAGACAAACAGGTATTATTTTCTGCCAATAAAAATGGTTTGTTTCTCTATAAGCTACGATCTAGTTAAAAAAGAGGTGTTTTTTATAAGTTAAGAAAGTATAAAATCAGTGCAATGACTGTGTTAAGCCAAGTAGTTATTTTGAAATGTTTGATGTATATTGGCAATGCTCCGACGAATTACTTCGCTTTCGGCGGGCACGGCCTCAACTAACTTTGCAAAGAAGAACACGTTGCAAAGTGGATTTTCGGCTCGCGCTAATCCCGCAGGAGTCTACGTAATTAGTCTCCGCTATGAGGAGGTGCAACAATTCTTTTCATAAGTAATAGGTTGACTTTTTTTACAATGGGTAAAGTGAAAATCGCTATCCGTGAGTATAAAAGCAGCTGTGTTACTTCATGCTAGCGTTGTAGAGCCTGATAATAGCGAAGGCCGGCCACTTCAACTCCTGTGGGAAATGTTTGACCTGAAGATCCACTTTTTTGAGCGGGTTTTGCTAAAAAAGTTAGCTGAAGGACAAACCCCACGGAAAGGGAAGTGGGCAGCGGGAGTGGTGGTCAAGCAAGCAGTAGCTATTATTCCATAATAGCTACTATAGGAAGCGTAAATCGGAGCATTTAGTGATAAGGAATGAGCGAATTTTGCTCCGTTTTTTTTATCCTATATACAACTGACAGTAAGGCTCCCACTGATAGAAGTTTCACTTTATTACAAAATCCCATAAATGATGACTATTGAAATACAAAATACTAGATTCACAGAACTTTTATCACAAATCTATTACATTTGTAATAAATAGCGCTAGATTTGGTAATGCTTGTAATGGAGTCTTAAACGACTTGTAACTGCATTGCCTATACCCCTATGGTACGATAGGCAATGTCAGAAATTTAAGGAGGGACTACGAATGAAAAAACTTGTGGCTTCATTCGCTACGGGCATCATTATTGCTGGCGCTGCTGTTACTTCTGTATCAGCGGAAGAATACGAAGTAAAAAAAGGGGACAATCTCTGGGATATTGCAGATGAATATAATACAACAGTTGAAGACTTGGTTGAAATTAATGAATTAAAATCAACAACTATTCAACCAAAACAAACATTATTTATAAATGATAAATATACAGTTGAAAAAGGAGATACATTGATTGATATTTCAAAAGAATACGATGTATCTATAGAGGATCTTAAAGAATGGAATGACCTGAAATCAGACATCATCGTTATTGGACAAGAATTAACGATTAAAGGTGTTAATGTTTCACAAGAAGATAAGCCAGTAGCAAAAGTAGAGCAAAAGTCAGCAGATTCAAACGAGAAAAAAGAAGAAGTAAGTGAAAATACACAGAAGAACGAATCTAAATCACAGAATGACAATCCAGAAGGAAAAACCATTTCTGTTACAGCAACGGCGTATACTGCAGATTGTGGTGGTTGCTCTGGAGTAACATCAACAGGAGTTGACCTGAATGCAAATCCAAATGCAAAAGTAATCGCTGTTGATCCAAATGTGATTCCACTCGGTTCAGAAGTATATGTTGAAGGCTATGGCTATGCAACTGCAGCCGATGTGGGTGGTGCTATCAAAGGTAATAAAATAGATGTTCACGTACCATCAAAAAGCGCAGCCATGAATTGGGGCGTAAAAACAGTTAATGTCACTATCGTAAAATAATTGAAGATAATTTAAAAAATGGGGCTGGGACAAAACCCAGTAACTGAAAAAAGTGGTACGCCAATTTAGGGCGTATCACTTTTTTTACTTTTTTCAATATTTATATGCGCAAAAAGGATACCTTCTGATAAAGTTAAAGTAACTACACAAAAACTTAGAAAAGAGGTATCCTTTATGTTTAAACATTATACCATGAATCAAGTCGTTTTGCCTTTAGATTTTGAAATGAAATTACAAGAAAATGATATCGCCTATGCAGTTAACCATATTGTAGAACATATCCCAGAGGAATCATTTGTGGGATTTTTACGTGAAACAGGTTGTCCTGCATACCATCCACGCATGATGATGAAGATTATCTTATGTGCCTATACACAGTCTGTTTTTTCTGGCAGAAAAATAGAGTCATTAATCAAAGACAGTGTACGTATGATGTGGTTAGCACAAGGCTATGAACCAAGTTATCGTACCATTAATCGTTTTCGTGTTCATTCCGAAGTAAAAGAATTATTACGTCAGTGTTTTGTCTTATTTCGTTGTCAACTAGTTGAAGCGAAGGCGATTGAAGAAGAGGCTATTTTTATTGATGGTACGAAAATAGAGGCAAATGCCAATA
>NZ_BAAACY010000031.1:0-18585 GCF_039521925.1 Virgibacillus salarius
ATTCCATAATAGCTACTAGAGGAAGCGTAAATCGGAGCATTTAGTGATAAGGACTGAGCGAATTTTGCTCCGTTTTTCTTAATCAAAGTTGATGGGGAAAAAGATACTGAATTGGATGGTGATATAATTTGAAAACGGTATATTATAGTAGGTAGAAGGTTCATTTTTCCGTTTAAGGAGGCATCGAATTGAAGTGTAACGTATATCTTAAGATTGTTAATGGATTTCCAGTAAGCATTAACAGAATAATTCAGCGATCTTGTCATGAAGAAAGGCAGATGCCAAAACAGAAAAAGTCAGGTGATATATTATGAGTTTAGGTCTTATTCTTTTATTAATTGTATTATTTATCGCAGCATTAGGTGGTACTATTTTTGCATTAAAGCAAGAAGAAAATAAAATGAAGAAGTACGAAGAAGAGGGGCATACGCCTCAGGATGAGCTGGAGCGATCCATTGAATATGAGTCAAAGTCTTTATCATCGAATGTCCCAATATTAACATGGATATACAGTATCACCATTCTTTTAGCTATCTTAGCCTTTGCTATTTATCTTTTTTAACGCTTCTCCAATTTAGATAGAACTACAAAGTGAGATTATAATAGTTCTATCTCGTAACCGATTTAACTTTGAAAAGAAAAAGTAAGCGATGAAAGGAGATACACATGGGAATTGGACAGACGTATTTACAAGTAATCAATAGCCGATTTAATCAGTTGAAGAATCAAGGCGATCGGGCATTGGAGCAATTAGAGGAATCCGATATCCATTGGGTACCTAATGAAGCAGCAAATAGTATTGCTGTTATTGTTAAGCATATGAGTGGAAATATGGTATCCAGATGGACAGATTTTTTAACTAGTGATGGAGAAAAGGAAAATCGAAATAGGGATCAAGAGTTTATTAATACCATTGCCTCTAAGGATGATTTGCTGGAAACATGGGAATACGGTTGGCGTATATTAATCAGCACGCTTCAGAGTTTAAAGGAGGAGGACCTAGAAAAATATGTAACCATCCGATCTCAGTCTTTATCGGTAATCGATGCAATTGAAAGGCAACTAACACACTACTCATCACATATTGGACAAATTCTTTACATAGGTAAACAACTAAAAGGGACGCAATGGCAATCGTTAAGTATTCCTAAGGGAAAGTCAGAGGAATACTTAAAAGAAATGAAGAAAAAACACGGTACAAGTTAATACTAGAGAATAGGAAAGTAGACGACTCTCCTTGACCATAGAATAATCCAGACTCTTCTTCAATCTGATAAAGGTGAAGGAGAGTCTTCGTTATGATTAGAGAAGAATCTTGTTATATCTGATTCTTCTCTTTTTGTTGTTGATAAATAGGGGCGTGTTGCGCCGCGCCAGCTCCAGTGTACAGAAACGAGGCGACTTCACAAATCGCCCTACGAAAAGTCATCATCGGCTCGCAAGCTCACCGTTATTCCTTAATGTAGAAGATTTACTTACGTAACGTGGATGGTGATCCGACAGATAACATGTTTATTCGATATAAAAGAAGGGTACCACTATCTATCTGTAGTTTTCCATTAGACATTATTGCTTATGCAAGGTTATGTAGGTGAGGAAATAAGTCGAAATGGCTCATAATTTAACTACGTTTGCGATGGTGGTGACTATATGCCTCGATTAAAGTCTATGTCTTGCTATATAGAGGAATATGGAATTTGTTTAATAATCAGACAATGTGATAGAATTCTACAGGTGTGTAAACATCTTAGGTCAAAGGATCAAGAAAAAAAGGAGATCAATCATGGAAGAAAGAACGACGCTGAAAAAATCTTTAAAGGCTCATTGGGTTTGGGCGATAGCTTTAGGGTCATCGATAGGTTGGGGGGCTTTTGTTCAACCAACGACATGGATGTCCGCAGCAGGACCAATGGGAGTAATTATCGGCTTCGGTATTGGTGCTTTATTAATGATGCTTATAGCAGTTAGCTATGGTTTCCTTATAAAAAGTTTTCCTGTATCAGGTGGAGAGTTTGCGTATGCATTTATTAGTTTAGGTCGTACGCATGCATTTATAAGTGGATGGTTTTTAACCCTAGGATATATATGTATTGTCGCGTTAAACGCTTCGGCATTTGCGTTAATGTTTAAGTTTGTTTTTCCAGCACTTATTGAAAATTTACCCCTATATCAAGTAGCTGGTTGGGATGTTTATGGAATGGAGATCATTATCGCTTCGGTTGCGCTCGGTACATTTGGTTATTTTAACGTTAGAGGGACAGGCTTATCAGGGCGTATGCAATTTATCTTTTGTAGTATTATGATTCTAAGTATTGTAGCAATAACCTTTATGGTTGGTGGGCAGCCAGGTGCTGGCCTTTCCAATGTGCAACCATTTTTTCCTACTGAAACGACAGCATTTGCAGCCATTATTTCTATCGTAGCAATTGCGCCTTGGGCATATGTTGGTTTTGATAATGTTCCACAGGCAGCAGAAGAGTTTCACTTTTCATCTAAAAAGGCCTTTTCGTTAATCATACTTGCCATTTTCTTTGCTGCGGTATTATACAGTCTCATGATCATCGCAACGGCAATGATTCAACCTTGGCAGGGTTTAGTGGCCGAAAGTCATGTGTGGGGTACAGGCGCTGCAATTCAAGAGCTATTGGGGACAATGGGACTTGTGCTACTGGTTACCGCTTTAACAATGGGAGTATTTACTGGACTGAACGGTTTTATTATTTCATCAAGTCGTCTGTTATTTGCAATGTCACGTGCAAAGATTTTACCAGAAGTCTTTTCAAAGCTTCACCCAAAATATAAAACACCTTATGTAGGAATTATATTTACTGTAGTTGTATCTGCATTCGCTCCTTGGTTTGGGCGAGAAGCATTACTATGGGTAGTGGATATGTCTTCTGTAGGTGTAACGATTGCTTATTTCTATACATGCTACACGGCTTTCACTTTGTTTAAAACAAAAAAAGACAAAAGCTTTGATCCGAAAAGGCACGCTGTGTCGCCATTTAAAAAAACGGTCTCAGCAGTTGGAATGCTAGCAAGCTTGGTTTTCCTAGCTTTATTATTAATACCTGGATCACCAGCATTTCTTGGCATCCAATCACGGATTGCTTTAGCAGCATGGATTGGATTAGGTGTGATTTTTTATTTTGCAAAACGAACGGAATTTAATAAGATTCCTAAAGAGGAATTAAATTATTTGATTCTCGGATCGAAGAAAATTGAAGCAAAAAATCGAAGTTAACGATGGAAAACCTGTTAGGAGTCACTTCAGAGTGAACTAACAGGTTTTTTACATAAAATTTACACTAAAATTATAATAGCTTCATAAAAATCATTTACACTCTTAGTTAAGAGGATATAAAATCTAGCAAAAGGAGAGTATTAATGCGTATACGAGGGATTGGTCATAGAGGATATCCTGCAAAGTACCCGGAGAACACCAAGTCTTCTTTTCAAGCTGCTATTGATTTAAATTATACTCATATTGAACTTGATGTACACTTAAGCAAAGATGGGATACCAGTTGTTATGCATGATCATAAAATTGATCGAATGACAAACGGTAAAGGAGAAATAAGAGAGTATACTCTTAAAGAATTACGGAATTTTACAATAAATGATATGGAAGTTATTCCTACTTTGGAAGAGGTATTATTAATTGCAAAAGACCGTGTAACAGTATCAATAGAATTAAAAAATCCAAAGCTATATAATAATATGGAAGAAATTGTGTGCTCGGTAATAGAAGATACGAATATGATGGATCAAGTCTATATCATATCATTTGATCAACAAGCATTAATGCGGCTCCGTAATATTTCTGATAAACTCGAAATTGGTTTATTAGTTAATAAGTTCAAGCGTTCTCACTTTCGTACAATTGAAAAATTAGGTGCCAAATATATTGCTGTGCGCTACGATGGTATCAAGGAATCCTATATAAATAAATGTGAGCAAAAAGGCATTCAATTGATTGTTTGGACAGTAAACAGCATGGAGAGCATGGAATATTATAACCAATTTCCTTCCGTACTGGTTACAACGGATGAATTAGAAAAATATTGTAGTGTTAGTAAAATAAAATTAGCAAATGACTTGGAAGAAGTAAATGCTTAACCGTATGAGAGTGTTAATTAGACTTCATATGTAAGCTAAGCCCTTGTTTATCCACACAAGGGTTTCTTTCATGTTCAGTGGGTTTAAAGTGCAAAATTTAATCTTATCGAAAAATGTTAAATTGTGATAAAATGTATTAGGTATGCATTTCCAATTAGGAGCGTTAACATGACAAAGAAAGTTTTAATTATGACACAGAACTTCTATCCTGTCATCGGAAGTGCGGGTAATAGGATGAAGAATATATTTCAATTATTGAATGATAAGGGCATTGAAACACATGTATTAACAACAGAGCCTGCCTATCCAAATAAAAACTTATATAAGGATGACATGTTTTGGGATGATCCACATTTAAATAAAAGTTCAGATAAAATTATAAGAGTTCCCATTAAAAATAAGAAGTTTTCTAATCGTATATTTAGTCGTTTATTTTTATATATAGAAATAATGTTTCGTTTTTTACATAGGCTCTGGAAATTAAAAAATGAGAAATATGATTATATATACGTAACTACGCCCCCTATATTTATTGTATTTGCCGCACTTCTAGGTAATTTAGTTGTTAAATCAAAAATAATTCTGGAAGTAAGAGATTTATGGCCTGACAGTTTAATTGGAGTAAAAACATTCGATCATCCAATCATTATTAAATTTTTTCGTATGTTAGAACGGAAAATGTACCGAATGGCCAACTATATTGTGATAAACAGTAAAGGATTTGAGCAGCATATTAAAGCGAGTTTAGATGTAAATAAGCATTCTTTAATTTATTTGCCAAACGGTCCAAGAATTCATGAGATTGTTAAAGAAAAGTCGAATAGGGAAGAATTCCGTGTTGTATATACAGGGAATTTAGGACTGGCTCAAGATATTGATCACTTGAAGCACGTTGCTAGTTTATTACAGGAGCATAATATACGATTCGACGTTTTAGGTTATGGAATGAAAGCAGAGGAATTCATCCATTATATAGAACAAAATCAGCTAACGAATGTATATATGCATAAACCAACGACACGCAAAAAGAGTCTGGAACTGATCGAACAATGTGATGTAGCTATTGCTTTATTAAATGATAATGAGGTGTTTGATACAGTGCTACCCGGCAAAGTCATTGATTATATGACCTGTAGAACACCAATCATAGCGGGGATTAAAGGAACCGCAGCTCAAGTAATTGAAGATAATAAAACAGGATTTGTTTTTGATCAGGATAATGTACGTGGTATGGTAGATAAGGTTCTATCCTTAAAAGCAAATCCAAACGAAAGAAATCAATTAGCTGATAATTGTACAAAAACAGTTTCTAAATATTTTTTATGGGAAAGCAATATTGAAAAAATAGTAGAGATTATATATGAATAAGAGGTTATTTGATGAAAAGAGTAGGTATGTTTGTTTGGAATCACTTTACAAATGATGCAAGAGTACTGAGAGAATGCACCAGTCTTTCGAATAATGGGTATGATGTAGAATTAATCTGTATTGATGATCCCAATGATCCAGATGTACAAAAATATGAAGAAATAAACGATCATTTCCGGGTGTATCGTATGCAACGCTACCCCAAGACTTTATTGTTTTTACAGAAGGCATACCGTTTTGCACTAGGAAAGAAATGGCCACTTGTACCTTTGCTTGTCATTTGGGGATTTTTAGTTTATTTATTACCTTGGGTGATCATTCCTTTAACGATCATTGTGGGGTTGTTACTGAAAACGAAAGTAAGAGTAATATGGATTAGAAGTGCATTAATTCTACGAATGATCTGGAAGGGCTATCGAGGGAATTATGATATTTATCATTCCAACGACCTTAACACACTTCCGCAAGGATATATCAGTTCAAAATGGAGGATAAAAAAGAAACCTTTAATTTATGACTCGCATGAAGTGCAAACAAGTAGAACAGGTTATGATAGTCCATGGTACAGACGGTTTGAAAATTTTTTCATAAAACGAATGGATAGTATGATTGTAGAAAATGACACACGAGCAAAGTTTAATGAGGATTTATATGGCTTTTATCCTCATGTATTGCATAATTATCCATCACTTCATATACAGCAGGTGCATGAAAAGGTAGATCTACACGAAATGTTGCAGTTGCCTAAGGATGAGAAAATTTTGTTATATCAAGGTGGTATTCAAGCAGGTAGAGGCCTTGAAAAATTAATTGAAGCATTTCCGAAATTCCATGAGGGTACACTCGTATTTATAGGAGATGGAAAGATCAAAGAAAAACTTATACAGATGGTAAGTGATCGAAATTTGCAAGAGAAAATAAGATTTATTGCTAAAGTGCCTGTTCGGGAGCTACCAAAGTATACAAAAAACGCTTATTTAGGATTTCAGGTGTTAAATAATATTAACTTTAATCATTGGTCAGCATCATCCAATAAATTATTTGAGTATATGATGAATGAGGTTCCAGTTATAGCTTGTAATTTCCCTGAAATTAAGCGAGCAGTTGAAGAAAGTGAAGTAGGGATCACGATCGATCCGCATGACCCAGATGAAATAGCAAAAGGAGTAAACGAGTTGTTGGAAAACCCAGACAAGCGTGATTTTTTTAGCAGCAATTGCAAAAATGCTCGAAAAAAGTATAATTGGGAAATAGAGCAACATCGATTACTTGAAGTATATAAAAAATATTAATTTTTACAAAAAGAGAAAGAAGGGTATAATGTTGAAACTTTGTACTGTAGGATTAGGATATATTGGATTGCCAACCTCTATTATGTTTGCAAATCATGATGTAGAGGTATTGGGTGTTGATGTGAAAAGGGAAGCTGTAGAAATGTTGAATAATGGGCAAATTCACATAGAAGAGCCAGGATTACAGGAAGCACTAGAAAAGGCGATTGCTTCTGGTAATTTTAAAGCATCTCTTGAACCGCAGCCTGCAGATGTTTTTATTATTGCAGTACCGACACCAAATAATAATGATCAGTTTAAGTCAGCTGATTTAAGCTATGTTATGCAAGCAACAGAAAATATAATTCCTTTCTTAGAAAAAGGGAATGTTGTCATAGTTGAATCAACCATTGCACCTCGAACAATGGATGATTTTGTAAAGCCTAAATTGGAGGAAGCAGGCTTCGTTATTGGTGAAGATATTTTCTTAGTACATTGTCCAGAACGAGTTTTACCAGGTCAAATATTACATGAATTAATACACAATAATAGGATTGTTGGTGGTCTGACACCAATGTGTACAGAAAAAGGAGCAGAGGTTTACCAAACTTTTGTTCAAGGAGAAATTATAAAGACGAATGCGCGTACTGCGGAGATGTCTAAGTTAATGGAAAATACATTCAGAGATGTAAATATTGCATTAGCTAATGAATTAACAAAAGTGTGCAATGAGCTAAATATTAATGCTTTAGAGGTTATTGAAATGGCAAACAAGCACCCGCGTGTTAATTTGCATACCCCTGGTCCAGGTGTAGGTGGCCACTGTCTTGCTGTAGACCCTTACTTCATTATTGCTAAAGCACCAGAACAAGCAAAATTGATTAATTTATCAAGACAAATTAACAAATCTATGCCAGAATTTGTAATTAATTCTGTTGAAAAACTATTAGCTAAGCGTAATGGTAAGAAGATTACAGTATTTGGTTTAACCTATAAAGGAAATGTCGATGATATAAGAGAAAGTCCTGCAATGGATATCTATGAAGCGTTACATGCACGTCCTGAATATGATGTTGTAGCATATGATCCACATGTGAAGTTAAGTTTTGTCGAAAATGATCTAGAGAAAGCATTGGATGGATCTGATTTAGTATTGGTATTAAGTGATCATAATGAATTTAAAGATTTAACAAGTGCATATTTTGGAAAAATGAACACACCTCAAGTACTAGATACGAAAAATGTAGTGCAGGAGCATCCTGAAGAGATACAATACATTAACTTCGGAAATCTTTATAAGTATCTTTAATCCTAGGTAAAGGAAGCATTCTATATGTTTAAAGCAATTAGACAAGTAATTAAGGAACAAATTGAATTTAGAAATTTAATTTTAAGGATGGCATTGTTTGAAATAAAAGGTAATTATCAAATTCACTATTTAGGGTCAATTTGGCAAATTCTAAACCCTTCTATTCAAATAGCTATTTACTGGTTTGTTTTTGGACTTGGAATACGTGGTGGAGACCCAATAAATACTTCGGTTGGGGAAATTCCCTTTTTTTTATGGATGTTAATGGGATTAATCCCATGGTTTTTTATAAGTCCATCTATTGTAGGGGGATCTAATAGTGTACACCAGAAGGTAAGTTTAGTTTCAAAAATGAATTTTCCAATTAGCTTATTACCAACAACAAAAATTGTTGGTAATAGTTTTCAATTTATTATAATGTTATTACTTTTAGTTTTTGTTTTGTTTCTTTATGGTATCTTTCCGGTACTACATTGGTTGCAAATTTTTTATTACATTTTTTGCTTACTAGTATTTCTATTCTCATTTGCGATTCTTAGTTCCACCATTGCAACACTTGTTAGGGACTATCAAATGTTATTACAATCAATGATGAGGATGTTACTTTATCTATCACCAATCCTTTGGGATCCGAATGGGGATAAAGTCCCTGATTGGATAAGCAATATTTTGAAATTAAATCCTTTTTACTATATAATTGACGGGATCAGGAATTCTTTCTTAGGTGAATCTTGGTTTTTTGAAGATATTATATATATGGGATACTTTTGGTTTTTCACTTTCGCACTACTGTATTTTGGTACAAAGATCCATCTCAAGTTCAGAAGTAATTTCATGGATTATTTGTAATTTATATAAGAATAAGGTGTTATTAAATGAAATTAAAAGTTGAGTTCAAAAACGTATATAAAAGTTTCGGTATGCACGCAAAGCAGTATCAAAAATTATTAGAACTATTCTCACTAAATAAAAAAGCTAGATCTGAAAAAAGATTTGAAGCTGTTCGAGATGTTTCATTTAAGGTGTTTGAGGGGGAATCCGTTGGAATAATTGGGCTAAATGGTTCAGGAAAATCCACATTATCAAATTTACTGGCTCAAGTCATTCAGCCGACGAAAGGTACAATTGATATTTTTGGTGAAACCTCATTAATTGCAATATCCGCCGGCTTAAACAAAAATTTGAATGGACTTGAAAATATACAATTAAAATGTATGATGCATGGAATTAGTAGAGATGAAATAAAAAGGATTACACCTGAAATCATTAAGTTTGCGGACATCGGGGAATACATTCACCAACCAGTGAAAAACTATTCAAGTGGTATGAAATCTAGATTAGGCTTTGCAATAGCAGTTCATACTGATCCAGATATATTAATAATTGATGAAGCGTTATCTGTTGGTGATTCAACTTTCGCTGAAAAATGTCTTGTTAAGATGAATGAGTTTAAGGAAAGAGGAAAAACAATTTTCTTTGTTAGCCATTCTGCTGCTCAAGTTAAAAAATTTTGTGACAAAGCGATATGGATGCACTATGGTGAATTAAAAGAGTTTGGTGATACAAAGGATGTAACAGTTGTCTACCAAGATTTTATAAGTTGGTTTAATAATTTATCAGAAGTAGAGAAAATTGAGTACAAAAAAAGTAATTTGAAAAAGCAAAGTGTTCTTGAGACATTAAGAAGCAAAAAAGATTATGGTAATATTTCAGATGCTTTTGCCAATATATTAGTGATTGTACCTGTAATAATTTTAGGGGCATTACTAGTCCTAAATTGATATTGAATGAGGAAGTACTGATCTGTAAACAAGTTGGAATATTTTCCAACTTGTTTGAAAATAAAACGTTATAATACTTAATATAACGTATAGGCTTATATATGAAAAACATGTATATACTAACTTTAACTAAAATATATTAATCTAGCTAAAAAACTATTAACAAGATAGATATGTAATAGATTAAAAGTAAACTGTGTAAAAAGGAACCCTTTTTTTGGAAGGTATACTTTAATTGACATTAAACAAGAATAATTGGCGACGAAATCATTTAATAAACAAATGAAAAGTCATTTTTGAGAAGGGGAATGTAACGAGATGGACCCTGATGTGAGTAAGGAAATGAATTCCATAGACATGCTAGTAAAAAAAGTAGAGGAACAAAAGAAAATAATTGAGGATTTGGAAAATGAATTACGAGAAGAAAAAATTAAAAAGTTAGAACTAAGTAAGGATTTATTTGAAGAGTATAATTATATAGAAGATCTATTAAAGCATTTAGAAGTATTGGAAAATAAGTATTATGCCTTGGTGAATTCAAAGTTAGGCAAGGTTACATTAAAATATTGGAAACTAAAGAATAAGAAAAGAAGAAGGTGAGGTTAGTGAATATTAAATCAGATTATACCAAGCGGATAAATTATATTAAAGATAAAAAAGAAAACTTAATAAATACCATGCAGAAGGAAACAGAAGTTTTAAATTACTTAAAAAGAAGTGATAGTTCTTGGTCTTTCTTTATAAGAAATAATATGAGCTTTAATAAGAATTCTATAAATAATGAATTGTCAGCGAGTGAGTATTTAAAGCTTAAGAAAAGTAAATCAGATACCATGTTTATAGAGAAATTCAAAGAAAAATTAAATAAAATACCACAAAGTAATGGATCTGCGTACTATGAAAAACTCAATGTCAATGTAGGTACAATTTGTGATATTCATTTTTATAACACTTTTAAAGATACAGTAAACCTAAAGGTAATAGGAATTAACAATAATAAAGATCAATTAAGAAATTTAGATATATTAATTGTTAGTAATATGAGTAATGAGTTATGTGGTCAATGGAGTAAGTTTAGTCTAGAAGAAAACAGAACTCTTTCAATATTGGAAATAATTAAATGCTTCAGGGGTTTGGGCAAACCAGTAATATTTTATGACCAGTCAAAAGTGGCCAATGATCATAATTTAATATTAGCCAGAGAGGCTGATAAAGTTTATACTACAACTAATAATAAAGCTAGGTACTATAATAATAATGACATTTATCATGTAGAAACGAATTCATATACTATTAATCCATTGTTGTATAATCCAATAGTTGCATCTAATCAATCAAAAATACAAGGTGTTTTATATAATGGTATGTGGTCTAATGATAATACGTTGGAGGAAATGATTGACGGTGTAATAAATAGTGAAAAAGAACTGAAGATTATTGATACTAAATATTATGATGTTTCAAGTGGACATAATTATCCGGTTAACTACTTTCAATATATATCTCCAGCAAACAGTGATTATGAACATAGTATACACAAAATGTTTAATTATTCGCTGGTCCATAATGATATTGAAAAAATTTATCAATTACAAGCCCTTGGCAATGTTGTCCTTTCTAATTATCACCCTGAAATCAATAATAAATTTCCGAATGTTTTTACTGTCGATAGTCATTTTGAAGTTTCCAGTATCTTAGATCATCAAAGTGAGTTAAGTATGTATAAGATACAGATTGAAGGTATAAGAAATATTATGAGTAGTAGGCTTAGTTACGAGAAAATGGAATCTGTTCTTAATAGTGCTGGTATTAGCTGTAGCTTTAAACAAAAAAGAGTTTTAGTAGTTGGTGATACTTATGAATGTGAAGAACAGTTTGAAAGACAATCATTTAAATATGGTCAATTTATTCATGAAAGTATGCTTGATGAGAATATACTGGGGGATTTTGATTATATAACCTTTTTTACTGACGGTTATTTTTACGAAGAATATTATTTAGAGGATTTATTAAATGGATTTAAATATACTAATTCTGATTTTGTTGCGAAAGATAATAATGGAAAAAGATCCTTTAATTATACAAACGAAGTAATTGATTTGTACAGAACGATGTTTAATTTACAATCTTTTTCTAATGAACAAATAATTAATAAGTCTTTTTACGATAACGAATATAATGGTTTTTATATTGATCATTTGGAGGTTCAGGATAGAAAGAATAAACAAACACAATCCAGTACTGTAGGAGATAAGGAATTATCAGTAATTGTCCCTATTTATAATAATGGAAAATTTTTAGAATATAAATGCTTTGAAAGTTTAAAAAGAAGTAGCATCTTTAATAAAATGGAAATTCTTTTTATCGATGATGGTTCAACAGATCCTGAGACTATTCATATTGTTAATAGGTTACATCGTAACTATGATAATGTAAACTTATACCGTTTCAGCGATTACGGTAGTGGGAGTGCTTCTAGACCAAGAAATAAGGGGATAGAATTATCCACTTGTGACTATATAACCTATCTTGATCCAGATAATGAAGCGATAAATGATGGATATGCGAAATTGCTTAGAGAAATAAAAAGTAATAGAGAGTTGGATATTGTTGTAGGAAACATATCACGGTATGATTCATCGTTAAAGAGAAGAGAAATCAATTATTATTACACAGCTAATAAAATTTTAAATTTCGATCTTGTGCAAAATCCAACTGAATTACTTAAACAGACAAATCTAAAGGTACAGAGTATTCAAGCATTAATAGCTAAAAAAAGTCTAATTAAAGATAATAACTTAAAAATGGTTGAGAGCGCAGCTGGTCAAGATACATTATTCTTTCAAGAATTATTAACTAAAGCTAACCAAATGAAGGTCGTTGACTTAAATATACATGTTTATTATGCAGCTGTCGACAATTCTGTTACAAACACTGTTTCAAGTAAATTTTATGAAAAATATTATAAAGTAGAGAAGGAAAGAATAAAGTTCCTTGAATCTAACGAATTATTTGATATTTATATTTCAAATAAATACCAATCTTATTTTGTAAATTGGTATTTAAAAAAGTTAATTGATGTGAAAAAAGGAGAAGAAAAAAAATCTTTAATAATCCTGGACAAGATATACAAAATATACGAGCCATATATTACTGATGAGCATGAGTTACTCAAGACTTTTAAGAAATACTTCGAAAGAGAAAAGTATGAGGAATATGTCTTATATTGTAGGGATTATTTTAAAAGAAATGCAAATAAAAACAGAATATCCAAAAAAAGTAAAAAGCAGTATGTATAAAATATTTTTTATAGCAAAGTGGAGACGTTATTCTCTCCTTTGCTTAATTATATTAATTGCCTAAGGAGGATGTTTAATGATTAGGAAAATATTAAGTGTTTTATTACTTTTAACACTTGTTAGTACATATTTACAACCCATATCTGCAATTGAAAAAGTCGACTCCTACAAACTTGTTAAAACAGAAACAGATATAAAATTAAATGATAATTTAATTATACATAAAGGTACCTTTATTTATACAAAGAAAAAGAATAAGGAAAATGACGTAGTTAACTTTAATGGCAAGGAATTTGATGTTTCAAAAAAAGATTTGCACTATATCACAGAGGATGAAAAGTCTGAATTAACCAATGTACCATTATTTATAGATAGTAAGAATGGAGAAGAGGCTGAGTATAAATCTGTTGAGAAGCTGTTTGGGTATAATGATGGTATGATAACAACAGATTCTAAGAATGATAACAAATTACCTGTATATTCTTCCAATGGTTACGAGGTAGTATATGTTGGAAACAGTGAGTTCTATATAAATCGAGATGATTATGAAGCAATAGCTAAGAAGATGCAAGATCCAGATCAAGGAGCAGAGCAAGATCCAGATCAAGGAGCAGAGCAAGATCCAGATCAAGGAGCAGAGCAAGATCCAGATCAAGGAGCAGAGCAAGATCCAGATCAAGGAGCAGAGCAAGATCCAGATCAAGGAACAGAGCAAGATCCAGATCAAGGAACAGAGCAAGATCCAGATCAAGGAACAGAGCAAGATCCAGATCAAGGAGCAGACCATAAAAATAATCTACTAAACTCTAAAACTAATATGAGTGAATTTCAAACTCTTCCAGTTAAAACATGGACAAAACAGGATAAATATTTCAAGGTAACAAACGATAATGCTGTAGTTTATGATATAAGAAGCGGAAAGTATATAAAAGTCGGTCAACTTGTAAAAGGTCAGGAGTATAAAAGAGTAGGAGAGTCCGGTAATTATCATAAAATTAGGTATGGTGATTATTATGGATATATACACAAGGGTCACACTGTATGGTCTGATGGAAGTAGTATAAAAAACGAGAATACTAGATATGATAATTCTGATAGAAGTTTTACTGCAAATGGAAATATAACTGTATATGATAATAGTTCAGGATCGTTTAAGAGTTTTGGTACAATATCATCTGGAACAGAGTTTGCTATTGCTACTGACGCAGGAAACTTTTGGCGCATAATCTATGCTGATAGAATAGGGTATGTCTATAAAAGCGGTACAAAAGTTCCTTTTGAAAAACAAGATAAATATTTCAAGGTAACAAGCGATAATGCTGTAGTTTATGATATAAGGAGTGGAAATTATTTAAAAGTAGGACAACTTGTAAAAGGTCAGGAGTATAAAAGAGTAGGGGAGTCTGGTAATTATCATAAGATTAGATACGGTAATTATTATGGATATATATATAAGAGTTACACAGTATGGTCTGATGGAAGTAGTATAAAAAACGAGAATACTAGATATGATAATTCTGATAGAAGTTTCACTGCAAATGGAAATATAACTGTATATGATAATAGTTCAGGATCGTTTAAGAGTTTTGGGACAATATCATCTGGAACAGAGTTCGCTATTGCTACTGATGCAGGAAACTTTTGGCGTATAATCTATGCGGATAGAATAGGGTATGTTTACAAAAGTGGTACAAAAATGCAATTTAAAAGTAGTGATAAGTATTTTGAGCTAATAAAAGATGCCCCAGTTTATGACATAAGAAGTGGAAATTATGTAAAAGTTGCAGAACTAGTAAAGGGTGAGGTTTACCCTCGTATTGGGAAGTCCGGTAATTATCATATGATAATGCTAGGTGATTTCAAAGGTTTTATCCATACTTCCTATACTGTTGTTGGCGATGGCAGCAAGATAAAAAATGAAAAAGATAATGAGCAAAATATAAATAAGAGAATAGTTGTTGATAAAGACGCCCCTGTTTATGATATCTCTTCGGGAAGTTTTGTGGAAATTGGTAGTTTAACAGAAGGAACGATTTATAGAGTCATATCAGATGGCAGTAATTATGTGAAAGTGATCTTTGGTGATCGAATTGGATATATAAATAAGAAAAATCTTTCGCCATATGGTATTAAATATTCTAACTACGATTTAAGTTTGGACGAAGCAGTGAAGATACAAAAGAAAGCCAATCCTCAAACAGATAAGGAATATGATACGTTTGTATCTAAGAGTTATATTAAAAATGGGAAAGTAACCGCTAGTACTTTAAATGTAAGAGGTGGACCAAGCACAAATTATTGGATAGTTGGACAACTTAAGGAAGGTGCAAAAGTAACCGTTATTAATGAAGTTAATGGGTGGTATCAAATTGAATTTACAAATAGTAGACAATGGGTAAATGCTAGCCCTGAGGATGTAGAGTACTATCTAGATCCCAATAATTTTATTAATGATGAAAGACAACAGTTCCAATTTCTAGATTTAGCTAGATCAAGTGATGTATCTGCTAGCGTATTAAATAATTATCTAAATGGAAAAGGTAAATTATCAGGACAAGGACAGGCATTTATTGATGCAGGAATAGTAAATGGTATTAATGATATTTACTTAGTTTCACATGCAGTATTAGAAACTGGTCATGGTACTTCAACACTATCTAAGGGTGTAAAATATAATGGTGTTACTGTTTATAATATGTTTGGTATAGGTGCATATGATCAATGTCCAGTAGAATGCGGTGCTAAGAAAGCTTATGAAGAAGGATGGACTACTCCTTATAAGGCAATTGTTGGAGGGGCGAGTTTCATTGGTAATGATTTCATCAATAATGGATTAAATACACTTTATAAAATGAGATGGAATCCTAAATCAATGGAAGAAAACGGAAGATATGGGAAGCAATATGCAACGGATATCGGTTGGGCTTCCAAACAAGTATATACTATGTATAATCTTTATCAGGAAATCGGTTCATATACATTATATTTAGATATTCCAAACTATAAATAGTTCCTATAAAAGTAGTACAGAGTAGCGAACTTTGTACTACTTTTGTCTTAATTTGTAATATTGCTGGCAATTTTCCTGAAATATAAATTATACTTATACATAGATATATTTTTTCAATCCAAAAATAAACTTTAAGATACTATCATCAAGGAAGTTGGGGAGGCGACTTTATGTTTAATGAACATCAATCAATTCAAACAGATTATAAGGATTTATCAAATGCGAAATTTAATACTACGAAACCTTTTCTATTAGTTGTTAATAAAAATGGAGTGAAATATGAGTTCTTTATAAGAATAAATAAAAAAAGCCCAAAATTATTAATTTTTGGATCAGGGGCATATAAACCTTCAACTATGTCTTTACCTGTTTTTCAGAGGCATTCTTGGACTGAAGATATGGAAGAATCTATAATTTTTTATAACGATCCTACCTTATATTTAGATAGATTAATGTTAGGTTGGGGATTTGGGGATTTGCAAGAGCACTATTTAGAAGTAATCTCTGATATAATTAGAGAATTATGTGAATTGTTTAATTATGGAAGCGATGATACATTTTACTATGGGAGCTCTGCTGGTGGGTTTATGTCATTAATGTTATCTACAATGATGAAAGGCTCAACAGCAATTGTAAATAATCCGCAAACAATTTTTACGAATTACCAGGAAGTTCATGTAAATAAATTAATGAGGGCATTAAATATTACTAAAGAAATTGCAGAAAATAAATATAAAGATAGAGTCAATACAATTCACAATTTCAAAAAATATAATCATGTACCTAAAATAAAATATCTACAAAATTCTGTAGTTGAACATGATGTTAATAATCATTTAATTCCTTTTATATCAGGATTAAAAGATATTGATGAGTCTATTATAACTAATAAACTCCAAGTTGATTTATACTTTGATCATAAATTGGGTCATAACCCTGTCGGGAAAAAGGCTACAATACAGTATATAAAGGATGCACTATATTAAATAAAATATAACTAATGCCTTTCTAGCCTTTAGTTATATTTTTCAACCTTAATAATTTTCAAAAACACCTCTACTTAATAACAATGGTTTTAAGGAGCATATTAAAATTTAATTCTGGATTTTTATGAGTTAAAAAAAATTTACTAAGTTTCAATTTTATTTAGTCTATATTAACTAATTTATATTAATATGATAAAATAATCTAGAATGAATAATGTAAACATGAACTAAGTAGGTGCTACATATGTTCCATCCAATGGAAATGATAATAGGATTTATTATATCAGTGGTAACGGCTTTAATTGTAACACCTTTGGTGAAAAAGTTGGCATTTAAGCTGAATGCAGTAGATAAGCCAGATAATAAGAGGAAAAACCATGATGGTGTAAAAGCTAGCTTAGGTGGTTTGTCTATATTTATAGGTGCTGCGGCTGGTTTTTTATACTTACAGCCTGAACACCCTCAGATGTATGCCATTATAATTGGTGCAGTTATCATGCTACTTACAGGGTTGCTTGATGATATATTGGAATTAAAGCCATTTTATAAACTAATTGGACAGTTAACTGCTTCTTTCGTTGTTGTTTCATCAGGGTTGATCATAGAGAAATTAACAGTACCTTTTTTCGGTACGGTATACTTAGAAGGAATTGCTTATATTGTTACGATATTATGGATTGTAGGAGCGTCCAATGCTATTAACTTTATTGATGGCTTAGACGGCTTAGCGGCAGGTGTTTCCGCTATTGGATTATCTAGTATTCTAGTTATGGCAATAATGGATTACAGACTTGTTGTCGCCTATTTATCTGTTGTTTTAATTGGGGGTTGTATTGGCTTTCTATTCCATAATTTCTACCCTGCAAAGATTTTTATGGGAGATACAGGAGCCTTATTTCTTGGTTACTGCATTGCAGTAGTATCTATGTTAGGCTTATTTAAAAATGTTGCCCTTTTTAGCTTTATCATCCCAATTATTGTCATTGCTATACCAGTTTTTGATACACTCTTAGCTATAGTTAGAAGGATAATAAATAGACAAGGAATTGCAACTGCTGACAAAAAACATATTCATTATCAGCTTATTAAGATGGGATATAGTCATAGAACAGCTGTTTTGATCATTTATGGATTTAGTGCATTCTTTGGTATATTAGCAATTACTTTTAACAGCAGTACAATGCAAGCATCTCTAATTTTATTTGGTGTAGTCTTGATAGGTATGCAGGTGATAGCTGAATTAGCAGGCATGGTGCTAGAAGGACAACAGCCACTATTAAGTAGTTTTAGAAAATTGTTTGGGATAAAAAAGGCAAAAGCTAATAAAATTGACTAGTAAAAAGGGGCTGGGACATAACTAGCCTGGAGAAGTAAAAAAGAGATTCCAGTTATCAAAAATAGATAGCTGGAATCTTTTTCATTATCATAAATACATGAATTTT
>NZ_BAAACY010000031.1:18645-19242 GCF_039521925.1 Virgibacillus salarius
CAAAAATCCGAAGACAGGTTCTACATCTATTTTTCGTTTACCATAGATTTTTCCTGTTTCTTCTTTTGAAAGCTGCTCTCTTATATATGCTTTTTGCTGTTCCCATTGCGCATTGTAATAAATCTTTCGATTCCCTTTTGCTTTGGTACATTGGTCGCGTAATGGGCATCTAGAACAATGTTCACATTCATAAACATGAAAGGTTCGTTTGAACCCGGCCTTATCCTTTCTGTTTGATAGGTAATGAAAGGATACTTTCTTTCCATTTGGACAAGTAAAAAAGTCTCCGTCTGAATCGTAGTCCCAGTTGGATATATGGAAAGGATTTGTTTTATATTTCTTTTTCTTTTCCATCCGATAGGAATTATAAGTAATCAGTGGTGTTCTTTTTCTATGAAGTACATTACTGTAATTTTGTTCACTACCGTAACCTGCGTCGGCGACAATATGCTCGGGCAATTGAAAGTACCTATCTTCAATACTATCGAGAAAAGGAATAAACGTGCGAGTATCCGTAGGATTTGGAAGTACATCGTAGGCTAATGTGTATTGACCTTCGGTCGCAATTTGTACATTATAACCTGCTTTAAGTTGACC